>JAFSBP010000109.1 GCA_017437205.1 Lachnospiraceae bacterium | reverse complement strand
GTGCGCTGTTCTTTTTGTTGCTCCGGTTGCTTTGGCGTTTCTTGTTGTTTCTGTTGTTTTGGCAGCTCCCGGAGATTTTGTTGTCCGGACAGCTTTGACTGTGTCTTCTCTTGTGTCTCCGGCTGCTTTTGCGATTTCTCTGAAGTGTCCGACGTCTTAGCGGACACAGACTGCTTTGTCTTTTCATCATATACGGTGAAGCCCAATATCTTCAGCCGATACGTCAGTTCATCCTTATATTCAGCGGTGAAACTGATCAGATGCAGCAGCCAATGTAGTCTTACTTTTATCTCCGGTTTCTCACGGTTTTTCAACCACATCTGGTAGCGGACCGGTACAAGCAATACCAGAGACACCACAAGTAAAACCAGCAAAATCAATGCCAGAACAAGGATGCCAAGTATGCGAAGTATGGTCCACAACAGCTGCATTCACTATTCTCCCTCTTGCTCAATCAGGCAGCGCCGCAAAAGATCTAAGGCCTGCACTACTGCCTGTTCACGGATTTTCTCACGGTTTCCCCGCAGACGATATTCGCGCACCACCGTCTTCCCGTTCAGATAACAACCGATATATACCAAGCCCACCGGTCTTTCCTTTGTCCCGCCATCAGGTCCTGCGATGCCGGTCACTGACAGACAGGCATTCGCCCCTCCTGCCTTCGCTCCGCCGACAGCCATTGCCTCTGCAACTTCGGCGCTCACTGCGGTGTATTTGTCAAGAAATTCCTTCGGAACACCGAGTAAACGCATTTTTTCCTCGTCACAGTAAGTAACAAACGCACTTTTGACTGCAAATGAAGCGCCTGGTACATTAATCAGCCTGGATGCCAGAAGCCCGCCTGTGCAGGACTCCGCAGTGGTGACGGTAAGACAATTTCGCTTAAGTAGATTTACTACCACCTGTTCCAGTGTCTCGTCCTCACGAATCGTAAATATATTGTGACCGAATCTGCGATACAGTTCCTCAACAACAGGGCGAATGATTTCCTCCGCTTCAGTCTCATTGTTTGCCCGTGCAGTTACACGGATATCACATTCCGCGGTCTTTGCATATGTCGCGATTGTGGGATTCGTCTGTGCATCGATCAAATCCTTGATCATGGTCTCTGCACGGCTTTCCCCCACACCGCAAAGCTTCACCATCTCGGAATAAATGGTTTCCGGACAACGGCTTCTCAAATATGGCTCAACCTGCTCAGTAAAAAGCGGAATCAGCTCATTTGGCGGTCCGGGGAGCAAAATCGCACACTTTTCCCCTTGCTCTATAATCAGACCGGGAGCTGTACCATTGTGATTGTCCAGCACGATCGCACCTTCAGGAACCATCGCCTGTTTCCAGTTGTTTTCAGTGATCTGCTTTCTTCCGGTTCGCACAAAGTAGTCCTCAATCCGCGACTTACTGTGTTCGTCGAGATAAAGGGTGCGGCCCATCACCTTCGCACATACTTCTTTTGTCATATCATCCTCTGTAGGTCCGAGCCCTCCGGTAAGGATCAAAATATCTGAACGGGAAAGTGCCTGCCTAAAACTTTCTGTCATTCTCTCTTCATTATCACCCACAACAGACTGATAATACATAGAGAGACCGAGTCCGGCACACTTTTGTGCCAAATACTGCGCATTTGTATTTACAATATTTCCGAGAAGAAGTTCCGTTCCGACAGAAATAATCTCTGCTGTCATATTACATGCCGCCCTTTTTTATTACATTTACATTTTTTACAATATAATCAACCAATGAAACTACAGTAAGTATCACTGCTATCCAAGAGAAAATAAACGCATAGGGAAATTCAATCAACAGCGCGATAATCATCACCACCTGAGAGATAGTCTTAAATTTACCCCAATAGCTCGCAGCGATTACAACGCCGGCATCAGAAGCCACCAAACGAAATCCACTGATAATGAACTCCCTGGCAATGATGATGAGTACCATCCATGCCGGGACGCGATTCAGCTCCATCAGACAGATAAGTGCAGAACAAACCAGCAGTTTATCTGCCACTGGATCCATGAATTTTCCGAAATTTGTCACTAAATTATTCTTCCTTGCCAGATAACCGTCCAGTGAATCGGTCAGACTAGCTGCAACAAAGATCACCAACGCAATCCAGTTGCTGTAATTCCCACCGAGGTCAGTTAACATAAATACAACAAACACCGGAACCAAAAACACGCGAAGTATCGTCAATTTATTGGGCAAATTCATCTGTCAACTCTCCTATCAGATCATACTCGAAAGCTCCGGTGATACGGACATCCACAAACTGTCCGCTCATCAATTCTTCCGACGTATAGATAAACACATAGCCATCTACTCCCGGAGCGTCCATATAGGTGCGTCCGACATAGACCGACTCATCAGCTACTTTTCCCTCAACAATCGCTTCAACCACTCTTCCGACCATCGCCTCCGACCGGTCAAATGCGATTTCCTGCTGAAGCTCCATTAGCTCATCTCTCCAGGTCAGTTTTATTTCCTCATCTACCTGATCGGGCATAATAGCCGCAGGCGTATCTTCCTCCTGAGAATAGGCAAACACACCGAGACGATCGAACTCCATCTCATCGATAAACTCCATCATCTCCTCGTGATCTTCCTCAGTCTCTCCGGGAAAACCGGCGATCAAGGTGGTTCGAAGGGCAATGTCCGGAATCGCAGTGCGAAGTTTCTCAATCATCTCCCGAAGCTTTGCCTGATTTGTCCGACGCCCCATACGCTTAAGCACACGGTCACTGCAGTGCTGAATCGGAATATCCAAATAATGGCAAACCTTCGGCTCAGTCCGGATTACTTC
>JAFSBP010000108.1 GCA_017437205.1 Lachnospiraceae bacterium | reverse complement strand
GAACTATTTTGGAGGTCGGAATAGGTGCGATGAATCCGGAGGAGATCAAAACGATTCTCGCGGCAAAAGATCGATGGAAGGCCGGGCCGATGGCACCGGCGAAGGGGCTTACGTTGGTGAGGGTGGAATACGAAGGAGGAAGATGATGTACCTTGCCATTGTGATCGTTGGACATGTACAAAATGATTATAAGTCAAATTGATAAATTTTGAGAAAATAATCCTTGACAACCATCCCCGCAATCGCTATAATATAACAGCGTGCGCAAATTGCGTTGTTTTTTGTTGCGCGCAAATCGCTGATGAACAGCAACCATCAGGCAAAAGAAGCAAAAAACCACAGGAGGTGAAAAGAATGCCTACATTCAACCAGTTAGTGAGAAAGGGAAGACAGACGTCCGAGAAGAAGTCCACCGCACCTGCACTGCAGAAGGGATTTAACTCTTTGCAGAAGAAGGCTACCGATGTTAGCTCTCCTCAGAAGAGAGGCGTGTGCACCGCAGTTAAGACGACTACCCCTAAGAAACCTAACTCCGCACTCAGAAAGATTGCCAGAGTTCGTCTTTCCAACGGAATCGAAGTTACCAGCTACATTCCCGGTGAAGGTCACAATCTTCAGGAGCACAGCGTTGTTCTGATTCGTGGCGGCCGTGTAAAGGACTTGCCCGGTACCCGTTACCACATCATCAGAGGAACCCTGGATACAGCAGGCGTTGCAAACAGACGTCAGGCTCGTTCCAAGTACGGCGCAAAGCGTCCTAAGAAGTAATTCGGTAATATTTAGTTTCACAGTTTAAGATTTGTGTAGTGCACGGAATGGAAGCATTTATTTTTCCTGTAGGTTGCAGGCGTTAAATGATAGAAACCGAGCGCGAACATGCTTGATTGTGTGAGTACCGAGGATTTAATTCGGACACTTCGTTGTCCGGCCGGCGATAGAAAACCGGTATCATAATTAAGGAGGGAAGTAACGTGCCACGTAAAGGACATACCCAGAAAAGAGAAGTATTAGCAGATCCGATCTACAACAATAAAGTTGTGACCAAGCTGATCAACAACATTATGTTAGACGGAAAGAAGGGTGTTGCACAGAAGATCGTTTACGGTGCTTTCGAGCGCGTAGAGGAGAAGACCGGCAAGCCCGCAGTAGAAGTATTCGAGGAGGCTATGAACAACATCATGCCTATGCTCGAAGTTAAGGCAAAGCGTGTAGGTGGTGCTACCTACCAGGTGCCGATCGAGGTTAAGCCCGACAGAAGACAGGCGCTGGCGCTTCGCTGGCTGACCATGTTCTCCCGTAAGAGAGGCGAGAAGACTCAGGAAGAGAGACTTGCTAACGAGATCATGGACGCAGCAAACAACACCGGCTCTGCGGTAAAGAGAAAAGAAGATATGCACAAGATGGCAGAGGCAAACAAGGCATTTGCTCACTATCGCTTCTAATTACCGCTTTGTTTGATAAAGGAGGAATTACCTTTGGCTGGAAGAGAATATCCATTGGAGAGAACTAGAAACATTGGTATTATGGCGCACATCGATGCAGGTAAGACTACCCTGTCCGAGCGTATCCTTTACTATACCGGTGTTAACTACAAGATCGGTGATACCCACGAAGGTACTGCTACCATGGACTGGATGGCCCAGGAGCAGGAGCGTGGTATTACCATCACAACTGCAGCTACCACTTGTCATTGGACTCAGCAGCAGTTCACAAAGGAGAAGCCCGGTGCACTGGAGCATCGTATCAACATCATCGATACTCCCGGACACGTAGACTTCACCGTAGAGGTTGAGCGTTCACTGCGTGTACTTGACGGTGCAGTCGGCGTATTCTGCGCAAAGGGTGGTGTAGAGCCTCAGTCTGAGAACGTATGGCGTCAGGCTGACACTTACAACGTACCCCGTATGGCGTACATCAACAAGATGGACATCATGGGTGCAGATTTCTACGGCGCTGTAGAGCAGATTCGTAACAGACTTCGTAAGAATGCCATCATCCTTGAGTTGCCGATCGGCAAGGAGGATGAGTTCAAGGGCATCATCGACCTGTTCGAGATGAAAGCTTATATTTACAATGATGATAAGGGTGAGGATATCACCGTTACCGACATCCCTGCAGATATGCAGGATGACGCAGAGCTGTATCGTACTGAGTTGGTAGAGAAGATCTGCGAGCTTGACGATGACCTGATGATGGAGTATCTGGAGGGCGAGGAGCCTTCTGTAGAGGCTCTGAAGGCAGCTCTTCGTAAGGGAACCTGCGAGTGTACTGCAGTTCCCGTATGCTGCGGTTCCGCATACCGCAACAGAGGTATCCAGAAGCTTCTGGATGCTATTCTTGAGTATATGCCCTCCCCTGTTGACATCCCCGCTATCAAGGGCGTTGACATGGAAGGAAACGAGATTGAGAGACATTCCTCTGATGAGGAGCCCTTCTCCGCTCTGGCATTCAAGATCATGGCTGACCCCTTCGTAGGTAAGCTTGCTTACTTCCGCGTTTACTCCGGTACCATGAACTCCGGTTCCTACGTACTGAACGCAACGAAGAATAAGAAGGAGCGTATCGGCCGTATTCTTCAGATGCATGCAAACAAGAGAATGGAGCTGGACAAGGTTTACTCCGGCGATATCGCAGCAGCAGTAGGCTGCAAGTTCACCACCACCGGTGATACCCTTTGCGATGATCAGCACCCCGTAATCCTTGAGTCCATGGAGTTCCCTGAGCCCGTTATCGATATCGCTATCGAGCCTAAGACCAAGGCTGGTCAGGACAAGATGGGTGAGGCTCTTGCAAAGCTTGCAGAGGAGGATCCTACCTTCCGTGTGTCCACCAACCATGAGACCGGACAGACCATCATCGCTGGTATGGGTGAGCTTCACCTGGAAATCATCGTTGACCGTCTGCTTCGTGAGTTCAAGGTTGAGGCAAACGTTGGTAAGCCTCAGGTAGCATATAAGGAGTCCTTCGGCGGTCGCGTAGAGGTTGATTCCAAGTACGCTAAGCAGTCCGGTGGACGTGGACAGTACGGTCACTGTAAGGTGATCTTCGAGCCCATGGATCCCAACGGCGAGAAGACTTACGAGTTCGTAAGCACCGTTGTCGGTGGTGCTATTCCGAAGGAATATATCCCCGCAGTTGATGACGGTATTCAGGAAGCAATGAAGTCCGGTGTTCTGGGCGGATATGAAGTTCTTGGTGTTAAGGCAAACTGCTATGACGGTTCCTACCACGAGGTTGACTCCTCCGAGATGGCATTCCACATCGCTGGTTCCATGGCATTCAAGGATGCAATGAGAAAGTCCAACCCCGTACTCCTTGAGCCGATCATGCGTGTAGAGGTTAGCACTCCTGAACAGTATATGGGTGATGTTATCGGTGATATCAACTCCCGTCGCGGTCGTATCGAGTCCTTCGAGGATATCAACGGCGCGAAGCTGATCAAGGGTTATGTACCGCTTGCCGAGATGTTCGGTTACGCAACCGACCTGCGTTCCAAGACCCAGGGTCGTGCATCCTATTCCATGTTCTTCAACAACTTCGAGAAGGTTCCGAAGAACGTACAGGAAAAAGTTCTTGCCGAAAAGGCAAAATAATGAAAATAAGTCTTGAAAAATAAAGACTTATGCACTATAATAGACTCAGTTTAATTTGCAAACTATGAAAACACCCAAATAGGGAAAGTTTAAGGAGGATTTCAAAAATGGCTAAAGCTAAGTTCGAAAGAAGTAAGCCCCATTGTAACATTGGTACCATTGGCCACGTAGACCATGGTAAGACCACTTTGACCGCTGCTATCACCTACACTCTGAACAAGAGATATGGTCTGGGCGAGCAGGTTGCATTCGACAAGATCGACAAGGCTCCCGAGGAGCGTGCACGTGGTATCACAATCTCCACCTCTCACGTAGAGTACGAGACCCCTACCCGTCACTACGCACACGTAGACTGCCCCGGACATGCTGACTACGTTAAGAACATGATCACCGGTGCTGCACAGATGGATGGTGCTATCCTTGTTGTAGCTGCTACCGATGGTGTTATGGCTCAGACCCGTGAGCACATCCTGCTTGCTCGTCAGGTAGGCGTTCCCTACGTTGTAGTATTCATGAACAAGTGTGATATGGTTGATGACGAGGAGCTGCTTGAGCTGGTAGACATGGAGATCCGTGAGCTGCTGAACGAGTACGAGTTCCCCGGAGATGACACCCCTATCGTTCAGGGTTCCGCACTGATGGCTCTGCAGGATCCCGATAGCAAGTGGGGCGATAGAATCCTTGATCTGTTCAACGAGATCGAGTCTTATATTCCCGATCCCGAGCGTGACGTTGACAAGCCTTTCCTGATGCCTGTCGAGGACGTATTCTCCATTACCGGTCGTGGTACCGTTGCTACCGGCCGTGTAGAGCGTGGTGTTATCCATGTATCTGATAACGTAGAGATCGTTGGTCTGAAGGAAGAGAAGCGTACCGTAGTATGTACCGGTGTTGAGATGTTCCACAAGCTTCTGGACGAGGGCCAGGCTGGTGATAACATTGGTGCTCTGCTTCGTGGTGTTCAGAGAACCGAGATCGAGAGAGGACAGTGTTTGGTTAAGCCCGGTACTGTTAACCCTCATACCAAGTTCACCGCTCAGGTTTACGTTCTGACCAAGGAAGAGGGTGGCCGTCATACTCCTTTCTTCAACAACTACAGACCTCAGTTCTACTTCCGTACAACTGACGTTACCGGTCTTTGCCAGCTGCCCGAGGGTACCGAGATGTGCATGCCTGGTGACAACGTAGAGATGACCGTTGAGCTGATCAAGCCCGTAGCTATGGAGCAGGGTCTGCGTTTCGCTATCCGTGAGGGTGGACGTACCGTAGGTGCTGGTACCGTTGCTAACATCATCGAGTAATCTCGAAAAAACCTAACAAAATCAAGGCTTCCCGGACTTTTCCGGGGAGCCTTTTTGCATGCGAAAAAGGCAAAAAGAATAGCGTACTGGGCACGATTTGGGCACACTTTTTGGAAACTTCCAGTGAGAAGTGTAGCTATTTTACGCCCTGTGTTCAAAAAAAGAGCGCCAGATTATAAAATCTAGCGCTGTTGTTTGGCGGTTTTATGCTGGCTGTCAGCCTCGATATCCTTCCGAATATCTCATGGTCGCCGGAACTTTAAGTCCCCGGCGCGGACTTACCATTCTCCCTGGTAGGGGCTCAATGTCCTTCCGAACATCTTAAGTCTCAGAATTTATCCTGCCTGAGCACAGC
Organism: Lachnospiraceae bacterium; assembly: GCA_017437205.1. GTDB lineage: Bacteria > Bacillota > Clostridia > Lachnospirales > Lachnospiraceae > RGIG423. Next base: position 9,754 of record JAFSBP010000108.1, on the reverse strand, counting down.
ACAGCTTATCGTGCCGCTTCACGGAGCTCTTCACTCAATGCTATTATATCCCAATGTTTATTAAAACTCAACAGATATTTTGCTTTTTATTGCCAAAGGGCTTGCATATATGTTATCATTTATGATAACATATATGCAAACGATGTTGGAGGTGAATTCAATGGATGAGCAGAAAAAGAGAAGAGAAATCATTTCACAGCTCGTGGAGGCGAGATTAGAAAAGGGAATTTCGCAGGCGGAACTGGCCCGCATGATCGGAACACAGCGATCCAATATCTGCCGATTGGAGAGCGGTGCGCAGAATCTGACAGTAGATATGCTGATTAAGATTACTGCAGCACTGGGAAAAGATATGACGATATTTCTTGAAGATAAGGAGGAGCCGATGAGCAGTGTTTATAGCCTTCGTATTTATGATACGGAACTGATTCGTTTCTCGATGGAGAAGCGTGGATTAGAAGGTCTTGTCGCAGAAATTTTGTCTGTAAATGAAGACCTTAAATATCTAATGCCTCTTGATTTGGAGTTGACAAATGAAGGTATCATTAAGTGGCTGGAACGAAGAGTTATTCCGAAAAACCGCACGTTTGTAGACGAGATCTTGAAGACGCTGGGACTGAGCCATAATGATACAAAGGGCATTATCGACGTGTGTAAGGGACTGTCGTTGAATGACAGTTACTGGGTTGTTCCGGATGGGTTTGAAGGCTCTTTTGAGCAATTCAATCTATATGAAAACCGCTTCTCAGAGATGTTGGCATTGGTTGCATACACGGGTGCGGGGCAGAGCAAACAGGTATTTACCACGTCGCCTGAGTTGACCACAAACGGCATGCTTCCCAAGGCATGGAGATACGTGGAGAACGAGGGAATCTATCTTTATAAGGGTGGAACCAGTGGTGCTTCCAATGCCGGAAGAGAGCCTTACTGCGAGTATTATGCATCTCAAATCGCAGAGAGAATGCGTCTGAATGCAGTGCATTATGACCTTGAAAACTGGAAAGGAATTACCGCGTCCAAGTGTGCGTTGTTTACGAATAAAGATGTTTCGTATGTTCCGATTGGCCGGATAGTGAAGACCGGTGGTATTCAAAAATGTCTTGAGTATTACGATGCTAAGGGCAAAGACTTTGGAGAGCAGATTCGAAGTATGCTCGTTTTTGACGCGCTGATTTACAATGAAGACCGTCATTTCGGTAACTTTGGCGTACTCAGAGATAATCATACTGGCGAGGTGATTGCGCCTGCGCCAATTTTTGACCACGGCTTATCGCTCTTCTGTTTTGCGGGAAGAGAAGATATACCAACGTTAGATGAATATGCTAAGACACGATCAAATCCGTACAATATTTCCTTTGAGGAAGTGTGCAAAGCGGTGATGGGCGCGAAGCAGAAAGAACAGCTCAGGCGCATGATCGGGTTCAAATTTGAGCGGCATCCGAAGTTGAATCTGCCGGAGGAACATCTGACAGCGATTGAAAATGTGCTGGACACAAGGGTAAGGAAGTTGCTTGCAATTCCGGTTAGGACAAGGAAAGTTCCTGATCAAGAGCGTTAAAAGAAAATCAATAGAGTCATTGACATTTTTTCTCGCGAATGGTTTTTACAACCAGTTCAATAAAATCCCAGATGGGTTGTTCCAACCATTTGTCGTAGAGGATGCACATGTAAAGGGCTTGATGCCAGTTCTTTAGAGGAACATAGGCGATACCTGGACGTGGTTCTACGCATTCGTTTGGGATGAAAGTGATACCCAAACCGGCAGACACTAGATCCAATGCGGCGCGAGAGGTATCTACGGTACAGATAACGGCTGCATCGGAAGGTGAGCCGGTAGTCCATTCCAGAAAACTCTTGTCAACGTTATAATTGAATACCACCTGAGGTTCCGAGATTACTTCTTGAGGCTCGATGTAGGATCGGATTGCGAGGGGGTGCGTACAGGGCATTGCGACGAAGAAATCACGTTGGTAAAGTTTGCGGAAGTGAAGACTGCGGTCGCGGTCGGAAGCATCAACAATGGCCATATCCAGTTTTTCCTGACGAACCAGTTCCATCAGATTTTCGGATGAACTTTCGGTTATGTGAAAACGAATGCGGCTATTGTTACGGGAATATTGCACGATCTGACTGGCCAACAGTCCGTCTAGGGTTCCGGATACAATTCCCATACGAATTACGATCGGGGCTAAAGTTTTGCTGTCACGCAATAATAAGGAGGCACTATGAAGTTTGTGGATTGCCTCGTCTACCGTTTTCTGATAAAAGCGCCCTTCGTCAGTTAGCTGGATGTTTCTTCCCACTTTTTTGAATAACTTTACTCCGCCCAGAGCATTTTCTAGGTTACGGATAGCGCTGCTCAGTGCCGGTTGAGAGATTCCCAATCGTGCAGCAGCGGTTGTGTAGTGTTCTGTCTGTGCCAACACAGAAAAATAGAGCATGTAGTTGTAATTCATACGTTTTCTCCGAATCTATAAATATAATTTATAAATAAAGTATCATATATGTATTGGTTTTGACAAGTAAAATCGGTATAATTTTTGAAGTTTGTAAGAAAAAGTCCTTTTTTACAATGGAAATTCATATTCCGTTTAAAGGGAAACTCATTGCAATCGCAAAACAATGTTTATAAATTGGAGGGTACATATGGCTCATATCAATGAATCCGGTGTAAAGAGGATTAATGAGATTTGCGACAAATACGCAAATGAAAAAACACCGCTGATGATGATCCTCAGCGACATTCAGAATGAATACGGATATATTCCGTTAGAAGTTCAGCAGATCGTATCTCAAAAGACCGGAATATCTGTGGCTGAGATATATGGTGTAGTTACATTTTATTCGTTTTTTTCCTTGGAGCCCAAGGGAAAATACGTTATTGGATGCTGTTTGGGTACGGCGTGCTATGTGAAGGGTGCACAGCAAATTATTGATAAGTTTTCGGAGATTCTGAAAGTTCAGCCCGGACAGACGACGGAGGATGGCCTGTTCACCATTGATGCACTGCGTTGTATCGGTGCCTGCGGTATTGCTCCCGCGGTGACCATTAATGGCAAAGTATATCCTAAGATGACGGTAGATGCGGTTGCGAGCGTCGTGAAAGAATATCTGGAAAAGGAGGGGAAATAACATGAAGAATTTTGCTGAATTGGATGCAAAGATTTGTAACTGTACAGAAGCGTTGACAGCTAAACTGGATGGGACCAACGGAAAACGTGCTATTTTGCTGTGTGGTGGTACCGGTTGTATTTCCTCTAATTCCATGGATATTAAGGCGGCCTTTGAAAAATTGGTAGCAGAAAAGCATATGGAAGACAAGGTTACGGTTAATATTGTGGGATGTTTTGGATTTTGTTCTCAGGGTCCCTTTGTTAAGATTTTTCCCGAAGATACCTTGTATCGTTTGGTTAAACTTGAGGATGTTGAGGAGATTTTCGAGAAAGATATCCTTGGCGGCGAGATTGTGGAGCGGTTGCTGTATGTGGAACCACTTACCGGTGAAAAAGTAGCCAAGCAGGAAGATATCATTTTCTATAAAAAGCAGAAACGTGTAGCTCTCCATGGTGGTGGTGTGATCAATCCGGAAAATATTGAAGAGGCAATGGGATACGGAGCATTCCAGGGCTTGAAGAAAGCGCTGTCTATGACTCCTCAGGAGGTTATTGATGAAGTGTTGGCGGCAGGACTGCGTGGTCGTGGCGGTGCAGGATTTCCTTCCGGACGCAAATGGTCCTTTGCAGCTGCTAATACTGCCGATCAGAAATATGTGGTTTGTAACGGAGATGAGGGTGATCCCGGAGCGTTTATGGATCGTTCCATTTTGGAGGGTAATCCCTATGCAGTTATTGAGGGTATGATGATTGCCGGTTATGCCATTGGCGCAACCGAAGGATATTTTTATGTTCGCGCTGAGTATCCAATTGCAGTGAAACGTCTGCGCAATGCCATTGAGCAGATGAACGAGGCAGGTGTATTGGGTGAGAATATTATGGGTACCGGTTTCTCTTTCCAGGCACATATCCGACTGGGTGCGGGTGCCTTTGTCTGCGGCGAGGAAACTGCCCTTCTGAATTCAATTGAAGGAAAACGTGGTATGTCCCGTCCACGTCCTCCTTTCCCTGCAGTGAAAGGATTGTGGGGTAAGCCTACCATTGTCAACAATGTTGAGACACTGGCGTGTGTTCCTTACATTCTCCGTGAAGGGGCTGCGGAATTTGCATCCTGCGGTACTGAACGATCCAAGGGAACCAAAGTATTTGCTCTGGGTGGCAAGGTGAATAATGTAGGTCTGGTGGAGATTCCCATGGGAACAACTCTACGGGAACTGATTTATGATATCGGCGGCGGTATCCCGGACGGAAAGGAATTTAAGGCGATCCAGACTGGTGGTCCTTCAGGTGGCTGTTTGACGGCTAAGGATCTGGATGAACCCATCGATTTTGATAATCTGGTGGCACGTGGTTCCATGATGGGCTCCGGCGGAGCAATCGTTATGGATGAAGATAACTGTATGGTCGATGTGGCCAAGTTCTACATGGAATTTATTTGCGATGAATCCTGTGGCAAGTGTTCGCCCTGCCGTATCGGAACTAAGCGTATGCTAGAGATTCTGACTCGAATTACCGAAGGACGAGGTACCATGAAGGATTTGGAGGAATTGGAGGAACTGGGTAACACGGTTAAGGCGAATTCCCTGTGTGCTTTGGGACAGACGGCAGCAAACCCCATTATCTCCACGCTGACCCACTTTAGGGATGAGTATATTGCTCATATCGTGGACAAAAAATGCCCTGCAAAAGTGTGTAAGAAACTGATGCAGTATACGATTGATCCGGACAAATGTGTCGGCTGTGCTCGTTGTGCGAAAATCTGCCCGGTGGATGCAATCTATAAGACCACTTATACGGCTCCTCACAATAGACTTGCTTCCTATCAGATTGATGCGGACAAGTGTCTTAAGTGCGGCGCATGTATAGCAACTTGCAAATTGAACGCGATCATTAAGAAATAAGGGGGGAATCGAAATGGTAAATATTAAGATTGAAGGCATTTCCTATCAGGTTGAGGAGGGATTGACCATTCTGGAAGCAGCCAAAAAGTGTGGCTATGAGATTCCTTCCCTGTGCGCGTTTAATCACGGCGAGTGTAACAATGGTTCTTGCCGTGTGTGTCTAGTGGAGGTAGTGGGTGCAAGAGGCCTTGTAGCTTCCTGTGTGTATCCTGTCAATGAGGGAATGGAGATCATTATTTCCAGCCCCAAGGCGTCTGAGGCGCGTCGAGCTTCCGTGGAATTGCTGCTTTCCAATCACAATCAGAATTGTCAGCAGTGTGATAAAAATGGTAAATGTGAGCTTCTGCATGTGGCCGGAATCACCGGTGCCAGGGAAGGTCGTTATCTGGGCAGCAAAACGCCCACGACATATGATGAATTGACGCCTGCTATTATCCGTGATACTTCCAAGTGCATCCTCTGCGGTCGTTGTGTAGCTCGTTGTCAAAATGCGCATGGTATGGGCATTCTGGGATTTGAACATCGCGGATTCAATACAATTGTAGCGCCTGCAGAGAATCGTTCTTTCCTCAACTCTCCTTGCATCCAGTGTGGCCAATGTGTTAGCGTTTGCCCTACTGGTGCGTTGATGGAAAAGAGTGAGATTGCCAAAGTGGATGCAGCATTCAAGGCCGGAAAGCATGTGGTCGTACAGACGGCTCCTGCTGTCCGCGCAGCGTTGGGTGAGGAATTTGGCATGCCTGTAGGAACACCGGTCACCGGAAAGATGGTAGCCGCACTGAAACGCTTGGGCTTCCATAAAGTTTATGACACTAACTTTGCTGCTGACTTGACCATCATGGAGGAGGGTGCCGAACTGCTGGGACGAATTCAGAATGGCGGTGTTCTGCCGATGATCACTTCCTGCTCACCCGGATGGATCAATTATGCAGAATATAACTATGGCGATTTGCTGCCACACCTGTCTACCTGCAAATCTCCTCATCAGATGCAGGGTGCAATCCTAAAGTCCTATTATGCCGAGAAGAAGGGAATTGATCCCAAGGATATTTTTGTGGTTTCGATCATGCCTTGTACTGCGAAGAAGGATGAGGCACAGCGTGATCAGCTTCAGGCAGATGGCCTGAGAGATGTGGACGCTGTTCTGACGACCAGAGAACTGGCGCGAATGATCAAGCGCGCGGGTATCCTGTTTACTAAACTTCCGGAAGAGGATTTTGATCAGGACCTGATGGGCGAGTATACCGGTGCCGGAGTGATTTTTGGTGTTACCGGTGGCGTTATGGAGGCGGCGCTGCGTACCGTGTATTTTGTACTCACTGGGCAAGAACATGAGGCAGTGAAGTTTGAGGCAGTGCGTGGATTTGAGGGCGTACGTGAGGCATCCATGGATATTAACGGGATGACGGTGAACGTGGCAATCGCTCACGGAATGAAGAACGCCAAAGTGTTATTGGATGAGATCCGTGAGGGCAAGTCCAAGTACCACTTTATTGAGATCATGGGATGTCCCGGGGGATGTATTGCCGGAGGAGGGCAGCCGGTTATCCGTCCATGCTTCCTTCCTAACGAGGATGATGATATTTTGGATACTTTCCGGGCAAAACGTGCCGCCGCTCTTTATTCTGAGGATGAGCGTAGGACGCTTCGCCAATCTCATAATAATCCGCAGATCAAGCAGCTTTACGATGAGTATTTGGGTCAGCCTAATTCCCACAAGGCTCATCATTTACTGCATACCACATATCAGGCAAGAGTGGGATTTAACGACTGATATATCGGGTGAGTGTCCTATTACTCCTTGGGGCATCATATATAAGGGATTCCGGAATCTCCCAATCCCCGGAATCCCTGCTTTCTTTGTATGGACAAATAAAAAGATAAAATAAATATCATAGGAGAAATTGTCATGAAAGAGTTTGAATTAAAATATGGTTGTAACCCGAATCAGAAACCGGCTAAGCTATATATGCATGACGGCAGTGATTTGCCATTTACGATTTTGAGCGGCAGACCCGGCTACATTAATTTTATGGATGCGTTGAACTCATGGCAGCTGGTGAAGGAACTGAAAACCGCTACCGGTATGGTGGCAGCTACCTCATTTAAACATGTTTCGCCTACTTCTGCTGCGGTGGGCAAGCCACTGAGCGCAGAACTGAAAAGGGCTTGTTTTGTTGATGATGTAGAAGGCCTGGATGAAAACCCTCTGGCTTGTGCCTATGCTCGTGCCCGAGGAACTGATCGTATGTGTTCTTTCGGTGACTGGGTCGCATTAAGTGATGTGTGTGACGAGATGACAGCCAAGTTGATTGCGCGAGAGGTTTCGGATGGCGTCATTGCTCCCGGATATACGGAAGAAGCCCTGGCTGTTTTACGAGCTAAACGCAAAGGCAGTTACAACGTAGTTGCGGTTAACCCGGAGTTTGTTCCCGACGAAAAAGAAAATAAGCAGGTTTATGGTGTTACATTCCAGCAGGGGCGTAACAATTTTAAGATTGATAATGAACTGTTGGCGAATATCGTAACGAAAAATAAGGAACTTCCAGAAAGTGCAAGGGTAGACTTGATTGTTGCGTTGATCACCCTGAAGTATACACAGTCTAATTCTGTGTGCTATGCGGTCGATGGACAGGCAATTGGTGTTGGCGCAGGCCAGCAGAGCCGAATTCACTGTACCCGTTTGGCAGGTTCCAAAGCAGATACCTGGTTTTTGCGTCAGCATCCCAAGACGTTAAATTTGCCGTTCCGTCCGGATTTGGGCCGACCTAACCGTGATAATGTGATTGACAGCTATATCAATGGGAATGAAGAGGATGTTTGCGCCGATGGTATTTGGCAGGATTACTTCACCGAGCAACCGGAACGGCTGACGGAAGGAGATAAGAAAGCATGGCTGGCATCACGTCGAAATGTGGCACTTGGTTCCGATGCATTCTTCCCGTTCAGTGATAATATCAAGCGAGCATTCGCTTCCGGTGTCAAATATGTTGCTGAACCGGGCGGTTCCATTCGTGATGATCTTGTAATCGAGGAATGTAATAAAAAAGAGATGGTTATGGCCTTTACAGGCATGCGTTTATTCCATCACTGATCGATAATGGAGGCTGCATGATGAAAAAGAAGATATGGTGGATTACCGAGACAGCAGTCATGCTGGCATTGCTGGTGACGCTGCAGACGTTGACCAAGCCCATGGGACAATTGGTTACCGGATCCTTTGTAAATGCTGTGTTGGCGGTTACCGTATTGGTGGCCGGTCTCTATAGCGGGGTGACGGTGGCACTGATTTCTCCAGTGTTGGCTTATCTGTTGGGAATTGCACCTCAGATTCTAACTGTGCCTGCGATTATGGTGGGTAACACCGTGTATGTCGTTTTATTGTACTTTATTGCGGGAACAGACAGCAAAAAGGTGCTTAGACGGGCGGCAGCATGGATAATTGCCGCAACAGTGAAGTTTGCAACGCTGTATGCTATTGTTGTCTGGCTCATATGCGGAGTTTTCGCGGAACGTTTGATGGATGCCGGCACACTGAAGGCGCCAATGTTAAATATGTTGCCGGCCACGTTTTCCTGGCCGCAGTTGATCACGGCATTGATTGGCGGAGCAGTAGCGCTAATCATTGCTCCGCTGATTCGCAAGGCACTGGATAAATAGCTGAATGTTATTTATAAATTATGTACTTTAGGCAATTCGGATGGCGGGTTATGTTTGCAGATGATAAAGGCTGGGAAAGCGAAGAAGAGATGCTTGCGGATATGGCAGATTTTAGAAGGGAACGATTGAAGTAATGAAAATCAATTTCGCAGGCAGAACTTGCCCGTATGATCGGAACTCAGCGTTCCAATATCTGCAGGTTGGAGAGCGGTGCGCAGAATTTAACAGTGGATATGCTGATTAAGATTACAGCAGCACGAGGAACATCTGACAGCGATTGAAAATGTGCTGGACACAAGGGTACGGAAGCTGCTTGCGATTCCGGCTCGAACAAAGAAAGAACCCGATCGGGATCATTAAAAAGATAAAGATAACATGCAAGAAATATAACTTGTTCAAGAAGCAGATCTGATTTTTCAGGTCTGCTTTTTAAAAAAGTGGATTTTTGAACGGTGAAAGTATTTTTTGGGAGTATATTTTTCGGAAAAATTAGTATATGCTTTGATTACATCGGTACATGCAACCGAGCGAAAAAAATTAAGGAGGAAAAATGCATGAAAAAGAAAATCGTTAGTCTCATGTTGATCGCGATCATGGTTCTGTCTGCTTTAGCAGGCTGCGGCGATCAGAACAAGGAAACAACAGCAGCACCTACCGACAAGGGAACAGAAGCTCCCGGAACGGAAGCGCCCGGAACTGAGGCACCGACCGACGCGCCTACAGATGCACCCAAGGTAGAAGTTACTTATCCCTTAGAGGAAAAAGTAAAACTCACCATTGGAATTCCATCAAGTGCTAATGTGACTGCAATTTGTTCAGGTTATGCGGAGACCCCTTTCTTCAAGGAACTGCAGAAGAGAACCGGCGTGGAACTTGAGTTCGTGGAAGTGGCGTCCAAGGATATGAATCTTTTATTTGCCCAAGACCCGATGCCTGACATCATCTATTCTCACAATATGGCTACATCGTATCCAGGTGGTATCGCTACAGCGTTAGAGGACAAGGTTATTATTCCGATCACGGAATATCTCGATGAATGTGCACCGGATTATAAGGCAGTTATGGAAGCGAAACCGGTGG
>JAFSBP010000107.1 GCA_017437205.1 Lachnospiraceae bacterium | reverse complement strand
CTTTCACAGCATGTCTGTCGAAATAGTATTTCCAATTCGATTAAAATTATAAAACACCGCCTGCAGTCCGGAGAATTCTCCAATGCCGGCACAGACGGTGTTTTCTATATGGATTACAATCCTTTTTATTTATTGTCCAAGTATCTGCATGCAGCCATCGCAGCGATCGCTCCGTCTCCGGCAGCCGTCACCACCTGGCGGATGTGTTTGCTGCGGCAGTCGCCGGCAACATAGATGCCTTCCGTCTTCGTGCAGCAATCCTCTCCGGAATCAAAATATCCCCAGTTGTTCAAGTTCGCCAGCTCCGCAAACGGCTGATTTTCGGGAATCAATCCAACCGCAAGGAAGGCTCCGTCCACCGCGATGAAGGAATCCTCGCCGGTGGCATCATTGTGAAGCTTCAAGCCACTCAAGGACCCGTTCGTGCTCTCATATCCGCTCACTACGGTATTGAAATATGCTTCAACATTGTCTTTTTCCATCAGTGCCTCTGACAACTTCTTTTCTCCGGTGAAGTCCGCCAGGTTCTGCACCACCGTCACTTTATTGCAAACCTCAGAGAGAAGCAGCGCCTCCTGAAGTGCGGAGTTTCCACCGCCAATCATCGCCACATTCTGTCCCGCATAGAACGCTCCGTCGCAAACTGCACAGAAGGAAATACCGTTTCCAACCAGTTCCTGCTCTCCGGGCAGACCCAACATGCGATGCTTTACACCCACCGCAAGGATCACTGCGCCCGCCTCATAACAGCCGCCCTCCTCGGTATAAACCTTCTTCACCTCGCCGGGTTCAACTTTAACGACCTTTTCCAGTTCCACATCCGCTCCCAGAGCCATCGCCTGATCGGTCAATGCATCCGCAAACTCGGTACCACTGATCAGCTTCATTCCGGGAATGTTCTCCACTTTCGGCGAGTATGCGATCTGACCACCAAAGCCGTTCTTCTCAATCACCAAAACCGTTTTTCCTGCGCGCAGTCCGTAAATGGCTGCGGTAAGGCCGGCGGGACCGCCGCCGACAATGATTATATCATGCATGTTTCTTTCCTCCGTGCAAAGAGCTGTGCACTAAAGAAAGTGAACAGCTCTTAACTTACATTACAGACTTGCCAAATACTTCTTAATCTCAGGCACACTATAGTAATTCTGATGGTTCTCACCGTCAGTAATGATCAGCGTCGGTGCACCCTTCACTCCATACTTGCGGCAAAGGTCTGCGTTCTCCTCTGCGATCAGCTTCTCATACGCGATGCCGGCCTTGCCAAGCAGCTGCTCTGCCACACGACAGTTAGGGCAGGTCAGTCTGGAAATCAGGATCACCTTTGCGTCTGCACTTGCAGCCACGGGAACTTCCTCCACAGGCACTGCAACAGGCTCTACCTTTACCATCTCAGGCTCCAACGCATCTGCTACAGTCTTCTTTAACACGGAACAACCAACGTTGTATACCAATCTGTCCTTGTACTCCTGAGACTTTCCGTCATTCCAGTTCTGAACCGGACGATAGTAACCGGTGATACGGCTGTAAACCTCAGTCTTCTTTCCGCAGTGAGGGCAGGTAAACTGCTCACCAACCAGATAACCATGCTCTGCACATACAGAGTAGGTGGGGGACATCGTATAGTAAGGAAGCTTATAATTCTCCGCGATCTTGCGAACCAGAGATGCAGCCGCCTTCCAGTCAGGAAGCTTCTCGCCCAAAAATGCGTGGAATACGGTACCGGAGGTGTAACGGGTCTGCAGTTCATCCTGAACATCCAGTGCAGAGAAGATATCCTCGGTGTAACCCACGGGCAGGTGGGAAGAGTTCGTGTAGTAAGGAGTTCCGTTCTCGTTTGCGGTAATAATATCCGGATACTTCTCCTTGTCATGCTTTGCAAAGCGATAGGTGGTGGACTCTGCGGGAGTCGCCTCCAGGTTGTACAGATCTCCGTAAAGTTCCTGATAATCGGACAGACGCTCGCGCATATGATCCAAAACCTGCTGTGCAAACACTTGGGTCTTCTCATTGGTCAGATCAGCCTTCAGCCACTTTGCATTCAAGCCAACCTCGTTCATACCGATCAGGCCGATGGTGGAGAAGTGGTTGGAGAAGGTTCCCAGGTAACGCTTGGTGTAAGGGTACAGTCCGTTCTCCATCAGCTTCGTGATAACCACACGCTTCGTCTTCAAGCTTCGTGCGGAGATATCCATCAGCTTGTCCAGACGCGCATAGAAATCAGCCTCATCCTCTGCCAGATATGCGATGCGAGGAAGGTTGATGGTAACAACGCCGATGGAACCGGTGGACTCGCCGGAACCGAAGAAACCGCCGGATTTCTTTCTCAGCTCACGCAGGTCAAGGCGGAGACGGCAGCACATGGAACGCACATCGGAGGGCTCCATGTCGGAATTAATATAGTTGGAGAAGTAGGGCGTTCCGTACTTCGCAGTCATCTCAAACAACAGCTTATTGTTCTCAGTCTCGCTCCAGTCAAAGTCTCTGGTGATGGAGTAGGTAGGAATAGGATACTGGAATCCACGGCCGTTTGCATCACCCTCGATCATGATCTCGATGAACGCCTTATTGATCATATCCATCTCTTTCTTACAATCGCCGTAGGTGAAGTCAAGCTCCTTACCGCCAACGATAGCAGGAAGGTCCTTAAGGTCAGCGGGTACCACCCAGTCCAAAGTAATGTTGGAGAAGGGTGCCTGGGTACCCCAGCGGGAAGGAGTATTCACGCCGTATACGAAGGACTGAATGCACTGCTTAACTTCCTTCTGGGAAAGGTTGTCCACCTTTACGAAGGGAGCAAGATAGGTATCAAAGGAGGAGAACGCCTGAGCGCCTGCCCACTCGTTCTGCATAATGCCAAGGAAGTTTACCATCTGGTTACACAGGGTAGACAGATGGCTCGCGGGTGAAGAAGTAATCTTTCCGGGAACACCGCCAAGACCTTCCATAATCAACTGCTTAAGGCTCCAGCCTGCACAGTAACCGGTCAACATGGACAGATCGTGCAGATGGATCGCTGCGGTACGGTGTGCCTCTGCGATCTCATGATCGTAGATTTCGCTCAGCCAGTAGTTTGCGGTGATTGCACCGGAGTTACTTAAAATCAAACCACCCACGGAATAGGTAACGGTGGAGTTCTCCTTTACACGCCAGTCATTGATCTGCAGATAGTTATCCACCAGATCCTTATAGTTCAGCAGTGCGGAATTTACGTTACGTATTTTCTCTCTCTGCTTACGATAGAGAATGTAAGCCTTCGCCACATCCGCATAGCCGGCATCAGACAGCACACGCTCCACGCTATCCTGAATCTCCTCCACAGAAATAATGTCATTCTTAATCTTCGGCTCAAAATCCGCGCTCACCTGCAATGCCAGCATGTTCAGTACGCTGGGGTGCGTTTTCCGCTCCTGAGCAACAAATGCCTTCAGCATCGCCTCACTAATCTTTGTGATGTCAAAATCCATCGTACTGCCATCGCGCTTAAGTACCTTATACATCTTTCTCCCTCCTGAACAAATAATATAAAATAGATTAAATTATAAAAATATATGTGTTAAAAAAATTACAGACGTTTTGTCGCCCCAAAATTAGGGCGACATCGTCTGTATTATATCTGATAGTCGTTCACTTGTCAACAATATATTGTGCTAATTTCTGCACAAATCTACTATATCTTGTGTCATCCTCTGACCGCAATATATTCCGCAAAAGGTTCCAGGCACTCCATAAATTTCGCCATTTTACCGTCATCCGGCGGATTTAATCCACTAAACAACACACTTTCCCGATCAACAAAGCGCTGAAGATACAAGCGTTTTACCCGG
>JAFSBP010000106.1 GCA_017437205.1 Lachnospiraceae bacterium | reverse complement strand
CTCCAAGTCCCGCTCCATGGCCGGTGCCAGACTGGGCTTTGCTTTCGGAAATCCTGCTCTGATCAATGATTTGAACCTGATTAAATACTCAACGAATCCTTACAATATCAACCGTCTGACGCTGATTGCCGGTGAGGCCGCTATTGACAGCAACGACTATTTCATGGATAATTGTAAGAGAATCATTGAAGCCAGAGAATACACCATCCGCGCTCTCAGTGAGTTAGGCTTCACCGTAACCGATTCCAAGGCAAATTTTGTGTTCGCAAAAAGTGACCGGATCGGCGGCGAAGAACTCTATCTGGCCTTGAAAAAACGAGGAGTGCTGGTGCGGCACTTCTCCAAAGAACGAATCAGGGATTACAACCGGATCACCATCGGCACCATGGAACAGATGGAAACCTTCATCTCGACGGTAGCTTCCATCCTGAGCACGGCGAAGGCCGGTTGACCGGAGCAAAAATTTACTCAATAAGGAGTTTACCATGCGTACTTACAAACTTACCCGAAAAACAGCCGAAACCGCTATCACCCTCTCCCTAAACCTTGACGGAACGGGAAGAAGTGTGATCGACACCGGCTGTGGTTTCCTCAATCATATGCTCACTCTCTTTGCCTCCCACGGGCGTTTTGATCTGAATGTTTCCTGCGTGGGTGACGTGGATGTGGACGACCACCACACGGTGGAGGATATCGGCATCTGTCTCGGCGAGGCATTTAAGCAGGCACTGGGCGAGAAAAAAGGCATCATCCGCTACGGCCAGATGATCCTCCCCATGGATGAGGCCTTAATCCTCACGGCTGTGGATATCTCCGGCAGAAGTTATCTGGCTTATGACCTGGAAATTCCCACCGAGAAGGTCGGAACCTTCGACACAGAGCTGGTTGAGGAATTTTGGCTGGCGTTTGTCCGCAAGGCCGAACTGACTTTACACATTCGTAAACTGGCGGGAACCAACTCCCACCACATCATCGAGGGCTGTTTTAAATCTGCTGCCCGTGCGCTGCGTCAGGCGATTGCCATCGACGAATCCCGCAAAGATGAAATCCCCTCCACCAAAGGAGTTCTGTGATGATCGGTATTGTTGACTATGGTGTGGGAAACCTGTTTTCCCTGAAAAGTTCTTTTCAATGTCTTGGCATTGAGACAGAGGTGAGCGGTGACCCGGATGTCATTCGCTCTTGGGATAAGATTATTCTCCCCGGTGTGGGTGCCTTCGGCGATGCAGCCGATAAGCTTCGCGCCCACCGACTGATCGATGTCCTTCGCGAGGAAGCCGCCAAAGGAAAACCCTTCATGGGCATCTGTCTCGGCATGCAGCTTCTCCTGGATAAAGGATACGAGTACGGTGAACACGAGGGTCTCGGTCTAATTCCCGGCACGGTAAATCCGATTGCCGAGCGGATTCCGGTGGATCTCAAGATTCCACACATTGGCTGGAATGCTCTTCACTTCCCGAAAGACAAGCCGGTAAGCCCGATTTTCCGCTATATCAAGGACGGAGATCACGTGTACTTCGTTCACTCCTACAGCGGAGTAAACTGTGACGCATCCGTCATCGCGACTACTGAGTACGGTGCAGAACTGACCGCGGCAGTAGCAAAGGACAATGTCTTCGGCTGCCAGTTCCATCCGGAAAAGAGCGGCGAAGTCGGACTAAATATTTTGAAGGCATTCGCTGAACTGTGAGGAACCGTTCAGCTTATACACAAGGAGCAAATACATGAATATCTTTCCAGCTATTGACTTATATGACGGCTGTGCCGTCCGCCTGATTAAGGGTGACTACAACCAAATGCAAATTTACAGCAATGACCCGGCTGCCGTGGCGAAGCAGTTTGAGGCTGCCGGAGCAGAATATCTTCACGTGGTGGATCTGGCCGGTGCGAGAGACGGCAACACCCCCAATTTGGACACCATCCGTGCCATCACAGAGAACACCTCCTTAAAGGTCGAGGTGGGCGGCGGTATCCGCAGTGAGGAAGTCATCCGCACTTATCTCTCCGCCGGTGTGTTCCGCGTCATTCTCGGCACGGTAGCGGTCACTGACCCGGAATTTACCAAAGAGATGGTAAGCAAATATGGTGAGCAGATTGCCGTTGGTGTGGACATCCGCGACGGTTTTGTGGCCATCAAAGGCTGGACAGAAACCTCTTCCTTGAGCTGCCGCGAATTTTGCAAGAGCTTGAGCGAGATCGGTGTGAAGACCATTAT
>JAFSBP010000105.1 GCA_017437205.1 Lachnospiraceae bacterium | reverse complement strand
GCCAGTTTTCAGCACGAAAACTGGCGGTTTTACCGTATATACCCAATCATTTTTTCATCATTTAGACCCATTCAATCCGTCTATGAATTACTGCTTTTGATCAAGTTCTGTCTTTACATCATATAATCGCTTTTGAATTTTCAGTAAAACGATTAATCCTTCTACAGCATCTTTTATGACGTAATAGAAATCATCCACATCCAGCTTCTCTACCATCCCACATCGTTCCAAATACCCCAAAAACGTTCTTGCCTCTTCATCACTACAGTTAAGCATTCCACGAACACATCGAACGTTTACTGCTTTATGCGCCATCAGATCATTGCATACCACTGTAGCCGTCTCTATTGCACCGATATCGTTAGATACAAGTACCGCAAAATCTTCAAATTGTTTGGTATCGGTTAGAATACCAGCCTGTACCTCGAATATAGGAGCTGCAACACTGTAGTCTATCAATCTTTTTTCCTCTTGTGCAAAAAATGCATTGATATCGCAATCCAGACACTCTGCCAATTTGGGAAGAAAATCAATCGACGGCAACGCCTCTCCTTTTTCCCACTTTGATACGGACTGCGGAGTCACACTAAGAAAATCAGCAACTTGTTTTTGGGACAGTACACTCTTCAACCGCAATGCCTTCAAATTATGATTAAACATTCATCGATCCTCCGTATCCTTTTGAGACTATTATATCTTCATGATAGCCTTGGGTCAATGACCTGTTCGGTGATACAGCACTCAACTTACAGTTGAGTGTTCCGAAATTCTCGCAACCTTTTTTAGTTAATCAGCATATACATACGTCCGTACCTTATCGCTTGGTTTCACAACCGGAACCTTTCTTTAATCATCGCCGCAGCAACCTCCGGTTCTAATTCCGAGTTGTCGATTCTCATGTAGTTTTCAAAGGGTATTTCTCCCGGCTTACTTTCAAACCGATATTTCTGATCCATTGCAATTACCCGCTCACGGGATTGGTCAATATCGCGTTTCGATGGCTTGTGTGTTAAGCGGTTTGGAGTTTCATTTCTCAGGAGCCGAATTTCTTGAGGTGCAACCAATTCCACGCAGTAAATTTCTGCGTTATTCTCTTTGAAAATGTCAACCACATGGTTGATGTAGTCCCAATCCTCCTGGCAATCAAACGCCCACATGATGGTATGGATCATGCCGTAGTTGTCCGTTTTTGCAAACTCCCGAAAAAAAACTTCCCGCATCTGCAAAATTGCGTTTGTATGAAACTGTCCGAAAATCTCCAGCACCGGCTCGATCGTCATATGATTATGGAACAAGCGCAATCCCGTTTGCTTCATTAATTCCTGTCCCACCGTCATTTTACCAACGGCTCCATTGCCAACCAAAAGTACCAGTTTCACTGTTGCACCTCCATACAGTATCTAAATCCATTACCTGATTATTTATATCACACCATTTCGCCCTTTGCAACCGTGCATAATATTCACTTAACAAGAGAAGCTACCATCAAAGGAGTGATTGATAAATGGACGGACAAGAACTTGCAAAACAGACCCTGGATCAGATTCCGCAGGCAAATTCCAACGCGAAACGGATTGTCGGTCTTGTAAAAGAAGGCGGCAGAATCACCGGGTATCAGCTTTCCGATAATTCCATTGTGGAAAAACAGCAGGCAGTAAACATGGCAAAGCAGGGTCAAATCGCCGGTGTCGGCATCGCCCACCGTGGAGATACGGAATATCTCAAATCCATCCCCGATGGTAGTGAAAACAATAACCTTGGTAATCTTCCCTCTGTTTCCCCCCAAACCCAAGCCTAATATTCTGACCGACAGCACTCCATGGAAGGCTGTCGGTCTTTTCTTTGTTTAAAGCTTAATTCGTGTAACGTGCGCCTGGCATATCGCTGACAAATCATTAGGCGAAGAGTAAATACGCCTTTTCTTAGAATGATTCGCGGATAAAACACGCAACAAATTCCGATTTGACGG
>JAFSBP010000104.1 GCA_017437205.1 Lachnospiraceae bacterium | reverse complement strand
GAATCGGATTCTCTGTGGTGTGAATCTTCTCTTGAGCATGGCAGTGCTTACCGCGGAACAGAAGGCGGGAACGCAGGTCAGTGTAATGCTCGGGCATTTTTTCACTTCACTGTGCATCAGTGGGATAATGATTTTTTTTGACTTTTTCTGTGAGACGGCAGAGAAGCGTCAGAGGATCAGTGTGAATCTTGAAGAATATTTTGTCAATATACTGTCTCCACGTCTGCAGAGCGGAACGGAAGCTATTACCGCAGAGCCGGAGGCTTCCGGGGCAGAAAGCAGAGGGACAGTAGATGAGTTAAGAGAAAATTTGGGCTTGTCGCGCAGGGCAGAGCCGGATCGGGAAAGAAGAATAGAGTCTGACCGTAATCTTGCTCCGACAGACAATCGCGAGTCCCGAAGGGAACGCGACATTGAGTACCTAAAAGAAAGTTTAGAAAAAATAGCGGCTAGCCGAGAACCGGAAAGAGAGAGCAGACAGGAGAGAAAGCTTCGTCAAAAGCGGGAAGAAGATATCCGGCTTATCGAAGATGTATTGCGTGAATATCTTCGGGAATAGATTCGGCATGGATCATTCTTCAATTACATGAATTTCCAAATAGTCAAATTCTATCTGCTCGACGAAGGAATCTTGTGTAAAGCGGCATTTTGAATGACGGCGAAAATCATTGATCGTGGAGTCCAGCCAGATGGGTTGACCGAGATCAAAAGCAATGCAAATCTCCTCCAAAGAAGAAAAAACTTTACGGGTGCGGTTTAGGGTAGGATCATCATTGATCGCGACCATGTCGCGGAGCATATGGTTATCTTTAAACAGTTTTCCCCACATACGAAACATAAATATACCTCCTGTACTGTGGTATCATAGTCGGAGAATGGATACCGAGTTTGTATATCATAACATATTTTTTTGCAGAACACAACGGTAGATCTTGAGAGAAGTGCCGGTGAAGGATAATTGCCGGATAATATACGTAAAAGATAAAGGAGTTGTATATGTCAAAAGAAGGTCTTAGTTTGATCAAAAACGCAAAAGATGTTTTGGCTCAGTTGGAAGTCGCGAAGGCAGAAGAGCAGCGATTTGATCTGGATTCGAAGCAGTTGAAGAAGCGGCTTGATGCGGAACAGCAGTTGGTATCGGATACCATTCGTCAGACGGTTTCTGCCCGTCGAGGCGAGATTGAGGAAACGTATCGGAAAGAAAACACAAAAGTGCTGGACAAGCAGAAAAAAGTAAAATTGGAACGCAGCAAAGCAAAGGCAGCCGGAGTAAAAAACCGAATTGAGGAAGAAACGGCAGATTTGCGTGAAGAAAACCGGCGCCTGAAAAAGGAACTGCAGATGCGTATGAAACAAAGCAAGGTTCCGAGTTACTGTAACAGCATGTATTATTACGCAATGTATTTTACAAAGGGTATCGTTGAGGCGATATGGTTACTTTTGACTTTGGCAATGGTGTTTTTTGTGATTCCCATAGGAATATATTGGATGATTCCCGGACGAGAGATGGTGCATTTGCTTGTCATCTATATCGCAGTGCTGGTACTCTTTTTTGGTGCATATATCTTGATTGGAAACTTGACGAAGGACAAGCATATGGACACGCTTCGCGAAGGGCGAAAGATTCGTGATGTGATGAGGAATAATCGAAGACGTATAAGAGCAATCACTCGAACTATAGAAAAAGATCGGGATGAGGCAGGGTATAGTTTGGAAGATTATGATCAGACTCTTAGACAAATAGACAGAGAACTTGATCGGCTGGCAAAGGCGAAAGATGATGCACTTGCTCAGTTTGACAGAGTGACCGTGTTGGAGATTGAGCGGGAGATCACCGGAAACAGTCAGACAAAGATTGAAGGACTTGAATCAGAGCTTAAGAAATCAAGAGAAAAGCTGGAGGTTAGCAAGGCAAAGGTACAGGAATTTAATCTCACCTTGACAGATAAATACATTCCATACCTGGGGCGAGAGTATATGAACACCAAGGCGCTTAATGCATTGGCGGGATATCTGGAAAATGGTCAGGCGGCAAATCTGACGGAAGCAAAAAATCTGTATGTGGAATTAAACAATAACCGGTAAAAGGAAACAGCCTGACTCGTGATGGGACAGGCTGTTTCCTTTGGGAAAGTGTGTTATTTTTCCCCATATTCTTCTTTTACAAATCTTCTTAATGCGTCCAGTGACCGCTCCACCTTTTCTGTATCAATACAGTATGCCATTCGGAAATGTCCGGGACAACCAAAGCTGTTTCCGGGAACCAGAATCAAATCATACTTCAAAGCCTTTTGGCAAAACAGCACAGCATCTTCCTCCAATGCTTTCGGGAAAATGTAGAAGGTTCCGTCAGGTTTGACACAGGTAAAGCCGAGGGAAACAAGCTCGTTATAAATCAAGTTCATGTTTGCCTCGTAGACAGAGAGATCTGCTGTCAGGTCCAAAACCTCTGAAACCGCAAGCTGGATAATGGAGGCGGGACAGTTATGCCCAATACCACGGGAAATCTGACCGCACATTTGCACAAAGGTTTTTGCGTCCGGACAGGCCGGATTCATGGCAACATATCCGATGCGTTCGCCGGGCAGAGAGAGCGATTTGGAAAACGAATAACAGCTGAGAGTGTTTGCGTAATATTTGGATGCATATAATGGCAATGCGGAGTCAAACAAAATTTCGCGGTAAGGCTCATCGGAAATCAGATAGATTGTGTGACCATATTCAGAGGATTTTTTCGTCAGAATATCAGCCAGTCGGGTCAGTGTTTCGTGAGAATATACCACGCCGGTGGGATTGTTGGGAGTGTTAATCAGAACCGCCATCACCTTTTCAGTAAGCATTTTTTCAAATTCTTCAAAATTAATCTGAAAATCAGCCGGGTTTGGCGGAACAATCTTTAGCTTTGCACCGGTTAAATTAACGTAAGGTCCGTATTCCGGGAAATAGGGTGCAAAT
>JAFSBP010000103.1 GCA_017437205.1 Lachnospiraceae bacterium | reverse complement strand
TGGCAGGTATCCAGACACACTCCCATCTTATCGGACAATTCCACTCGGTCAATGATTTCACGAAGTTCCTTAAATCGCCCGCCGACTTCACTTCCTTTTCCCGCCATCGTCTCCAGCAAAACAGTGGTTCTCATCTCCGGCCACAATATATCATTTAATAATTCAGCAATCTTTTGTATACCTACATTCATCCCCTGCCCCACATGGCTTCCCGGATGAAAATTGTAAAGATTGCCCGGTATATATTCCATTCGCTGCAGATCATCCTTCATCGTCAGATAGGCAAACTCACGCACTCGCTCATCTGCTCCGCAGGCATTCAGTGTGTAAGGCGCATGTGCTACCACAGTGCCAAGCCCCATATGCTTTCCATATTCCAAAAACCGCTGTACATCCTCACGGTCAATATCCTTCGCCTTTCCTCCACGGGGATTGCGCGTAAAAAACTGAAACGTGTTTGCGCCGATACTTTCCGCCTCTTTTGCCATATGAAGAAAACCTTTTGACGAGGACAAATGACAACCCAGATAAAACTTATTTGAAATCAAACCATCCATAAATTTCTCCCTTTTCTTCAATACGATTATAAGATAGTATGGAATCCCCAAAAAAGCAAGTAATTATTTATGTATCCGCCTTAAATCCTTAAGAAAACAAATAATCACTTGCCATCGCAGAAAAAACCGATTATAATCAAAGTTGTCAATGATTACCAAAGGAGAGTTCGCTTATGGCAAATTTATTAAAATTACAAAATGGAAGTGATGTGCGTGGCGTAGCTATCGAAGGTATCGAGGGCGAGTCCGTAAACTTAACTCCCGAAGCAGTAAACCTCATTGGTCAGGCGTTCGCCGCATGGCTTGCTGACCGCACCGAAAAAGATGTTTCCGCGCTGAAGATCGGTGTCGGACACGACTCCCGTGTTACCGCAGATAAGATGAAGCACGCATTTATCAGCGGTCTCGCTGCAGCAGGCGCCGTTATTTATGACTGTGGCCTTGTCTCCACACCGTCCATGTTCATGACCGTGGTATTTCCGGAGTTTACCTTTGACGGTGCCGTAATGATCACAGCCAGCCATCTCCCGTTCAATCGTAACGGACTGAAATTTTTCAACGCAGACGGCGGTCTGGAAAAGGCAGATATCAAGGAAATCCTCACTATCGCTCAGGAAAAAGTAGTAACTTGGCCTAATAATGCAGCAGGCATTCCCTGCAACAGCCTGGAGGCGTACACTGCTTTCCTTCGCAAAAAGATCTGTGAGGGTGTACAGGCAGAGAACTTCGCAGCCCCCTTATCCGGTCTTCGCATCGTTGTGGATGCAGGAAACGGTGCCGGTGGCTTCTTTGTGAGCCAGGTACTAAAACCTCTGGGTGCTGACACCACAGGCAGCCAATTTTTAGAGCCCGATGGCATGTTCCCCAACCACATTCCGAACCCGGAGAACAAACAGGCGATGGAGGCGATCAAAACCGCTGTCCTCTCAAACAACGCCGATCTGGGTATCATTTTTGACACCGACGTTGACCGCATGTCCGCAGTCCTTCCCGACGGTTCAGAGGTAAACCGCGACGCGATCATCGCAATGATGGCTGCCATTTTGGCAAAGGATTATCCCGGAAGCACCATTGTTACCGACTCCGTAACTTCCGACCGTCTCACTGACTTCTTGGAGAATGAATTGAAGCTGAAGCATCACCGCTTTAAGAGAGGTTACAAAAATGTAATCAACGAGTCCAAGCGTCTAAATGACGAAGGAATCGTATCTCCTCTCGCCATTGAAACCTCCGGTCACGGAGCTCTTAGCGAAAACTATTTCCTTGATGACGGTGCATATATGGCTGTAAAGCTTCTGATCGCTGCCGCTTTGGCTGCAAAGGAAGGCAAACAGATTGGTTCCTTCATCGAGAAACTTGCGAAGGGCTTTGATGAGCGTGAGTATCGCATGAAGCTTACCGGCGAAGATTTCACTACCTATGGAAAGAACGTGCTGGCACAGTTTGAGGCGCGCGCGTTCAATGCAGGCTACGCAGTTGCCCCCAACTCCTACGAAGGTGTTCGCATCTCCTTCCGTTCAGATGAAGTTCAGGGATGGCTCCTGTTGCGTCTCTCCCTCCACGATCCGCTGATGCCGCTGAACATGGAAGGTGTTCGCCCCGGCGATTGTGAGAAGATGGTAGAGATTGTTCGTGAACTCTTGGCAGGATTCGATGAACTGGACGTGATCTGATTTAGCCATTTGAAAGTAGCTGTAACAAAACTGTAGATACCCTTGATAATAAAGAGACTATCCGGAATATACGAAGAGTAACTCGTAGTTATTTCGGATAGTTTCTTCTTTTACTCAAGACTACCCGCTGCACATAATACTCCCCATCCCAGCCGGGGATCCGGATAATCCTCTGTGATCGGCAGTTGCCTCGCACCACGGATAAGGTAAGCCTTTA
>JAFSBP010000102.1 GCA_017437205.1 Lachnospiraceae bacterium | reverse complement strand
GGTGTGGCAATGCCGGACACACCGGAAGTAACAGCGCCGGAGACTGCGGACGCAGCCACGGAAGCGGCGCTATCGCCGATCAGGCTGACGATTACACTTGCCCCGAGAGCGGCAATGCCGGTTCCTGCGGCAACGAGAATTACTTTTTCCGGTTGGCGGGTCAGATCAGAGTTATTCGATACGTTTTCGCTTACAGTGGGAGGGTATCCGCCAGCGTTATTGTCTGATTCAATAGTTTGATAAGGCACCATTGACCAGGAAAGTGCCTGAACATACAGTGGACAGTCGATGGAAAACGTAGAAAAATCCACGTCTCCATCGTTGATCTTGTTATCGCGTATGGCGGTGAAATACTCCATGTTTTGGAAATTGACAGTATAGTCGTGTTCCCCCATGACGGAGCTGCCAATGACCAGACTCATCATTTCAGGATATCCGCCGAAGCCTACCAGGCGACCGTCAAGGTCTATCCGGAAGGTGATGGGTTGCGGCTCATCAAACCAAGTGACTCCATCCGTGGATCCGGCAGATATTTTGGTTTGATATTCTGAAAGCATAGTAGTCAGTTCATTTTCATTCACAATTTCATAGTCATCATTGACTTTCGGTTGAAAATCAGAAATAGTATAGGTTCCGTCAATGGTGGTCGTAATTGTAATTGAAATTTTTCCCTCGAGATCAATGGTAGGGCCGTAAGCGTCATATTCATCATATAGCTTAAGATCTTCACGGGTATCGCTGAGAATGACGTCAGTATAATCGTAACGAATGTTCACTGTTCGAGGCTCTTTTTGGAAGCCAAAAAGTGATCGGCCGTCAATAGGGAACTGCTGATGCAGGTCACCGCCAATGTTATAATAACCGGCCTGAAGCATCATGGAAGCACCAAAGGGATAATGCTCATCCGTAGTTAGGGTCTGTGCCCATGTAAAGTTATATTTAGTGCCGTCCTGTACCAATGTAACGGTATCATTGGTAACGTCGGAACCGTACAGAGAACCGGTATGATTAGAGGCATATTGCGTGTAAGGGATATCAAATCGAAGCTCAGTCATGTCGTAGACATAGCCGGGATTTAACGTGTAATAAAGATCACCCAATCCTCCACCGGCAAACGCAGGGAGGCCAATGATCAGAATGAGGCCGATTGCAGCCAACATTGCAAACATTCGTTTTATTCTTATTTTCATGATTTTTTTGCCTCCTTTCCGGAAAAAATCTTTTTCAATAATTTACTGAGCAGAGAAGCGCATTGTTTCAGTAATTTCCAGAGCCCTTTGAACATGGCAATTAACACCGGACCGAAGATTCGCCAAAAGATACCGAGCACGGCGAGGGTGAACAGGATCCATGGAAGCGATGTGACAGAAAATTGCCAGAAGAGGTAACCGGTTTCTGAAGTGGTTTTCAGAGCCGCAATTCCGACAGAGAGTGCAGAACCCAACGCATAGCCTGCAATTACGCGGTTGACTTGAGCTTTGTCAATTTTTTTCAGTCCTTTTTTAGAGAGCAGGTAGTTAATCAGAGAAATCAAAAGTCCGCGGTTTGCGGCCAACTGCTTGATCAGGTTTACAAACAGGGCGAGGCAGACCATGGTGTTGATCAGCGCGCCGTCACCGGTGATAAAGGGATAGATAAAGATTGCGGCAGACAATCCCAGTGCGGAAAAGCCCCATGCCTGCGGTGTGCGCAGACTGAATGCAGTTTTTAAATTGCTGTAGTAAGGGATCTTTCCGGTGAGGTTGCTCTTTGCGGTGCTTTTTGCCTGGCTGACAGCTAAATTTTTAAATTCCTTGGTGCGTTTTTTGCGATTTCCGGAATTGGCAAGAATGCCGCGGAAAAAGCTGTTGAACAAAATCAAGAGGAGGGTTCGTCCGAAGGCGCCTCCCCACACATTTCCGGTGAGACCATTAAGTGCACCGGTTAAAAACTGGAAGGGCCATAGGATCGCCCACTGGATGCCGGCGTATTTACACCACCAAAGTAACATCCAGAGAACTGTCATGATGCCTGTGGGAATGGCGTTTTGTTTTAATGCCGCTTTCAGCCGCTGTACGAAACTTGGCTTGGGGTTTGCAGCCGAAGAGGCCTCCGGAAGAGGGGCTTTGACAGCTGTCGTTTGCTTGGTCATAGGTTTGTCCTCCTGTATGTAAAAAATATAAGTAGAAATTTAGAGAGAAATCTGATACACTATATATAAGTAGACTATAACACAGACAGAAAAGAATTTCAATAGAAGCAGACAGAGGTTTATGATGAATAGACAGTTCGTGAGAACAGAATTGATTTTCGGGATAGATGGTATGGAGCGCTTAAAGAACGCCCGCGTGGCGGTGTTTGGCATCGGCGGAGTGAGCGGACATGTGGTGGAGGCGCTGGCGAGAAGCGGCGTCGGCAGCTTTGCGCTTATTGATAATGATTGTGTCTCTGAGTCAAATATTAACCGCCAGATTATTGCCACATGGCGGACGGTTGATATGTACAAGGTAGACGCAATGGCCGGCCGGATCGGAGAGATTAATCCGAAGGCGGTTGTGGATGTCTATAAAGTGTTTTACGGTCCGGACACGTCGGATCAATTTGATTTTTCGCAGTACGACTATGTGGTGGATGCCATCGACAGTGTGACCGGGAAGATTGAACTGGTGATGCAGGCAGAGAAGGCCGGCGTTTCAATCATTAGCAGCATGGGTGCAGGGAATAAGCTGGATCCCACTGCATTTGAGGTGGCAGATATTTATGAGACATCCGTCTGTCCGTTAGCGCGGGTGATGCGCCGCGAGTTAAAAAAGCGGGGAGTAAAAAAGTTGAAAGTCGTGTATTCAAAGGAAGAAGCGCTGACACCTCTCAGCGAGACGGAGGAAGGACGGAAACGGTTATCGCTGCAGGCACGTCAGGAAGCGGAGAGAAACGAGGGGCGCAGACAGATTCCGGCCAGCAACGCTTTTGTGCCGGCTGTGGCAGGGTTGATTATCGCCGGAGAGGTGATCAGGGATTTGACGGGTTTTGCGCGATGAAATGAAGCTAAGCATACGCAGAGGAAAATGTCGGACAGGAGCAGATTTAATGGCAAGAGAGTTGGAGCCGCACCAGTTGGTGGAGCGGAGCATAGTAAAGAAATATAAAAAGGAATTGTGGAATCCATTTATCCGGGCAATCAAGCAGTATGAGCTGATTCAGGCAGGGGATAGGATCGCCGTGTGTATTTCCGGCGGAAAGGATTCCATGCTGATGGCGAAGCTGATGCAGCAATTGCAAAAACACAGTGAAGTGCCGTTTGAGTTGGAGTTTTTGGTGATGGATCCGGGCTATAATCCGGTCAACCGGGAGCGGATTGAGAGTAACGCGAAACTTTTACAGGTACCGCTTAAGGTGTTTGAGACTGATATTTTTGATGTGGCGAACAGTGTGACTGAGTCGCCCTGCTACCTTTGCGCGCGGATGCGCCGAGGACATCTCTATAAAAATGCACAGGATCTGGGCTGCAATAAGATTGCGCTCGGTCATCACTTCAGCGATGTGATCGAGACGACGATTATGGGGATGTTTTATAGCGGTCAGCTTCAGGGGATGATGCCGAAACTGCACAGCACGAATTTTCCGGGGATGGAGCTCATCCGTCCCATGTACTGTATCCACGAGGATCATATTATCGCGTGGGCGCGGTACAACGGGCTGGAGTTTATACAGTGTGCCTGCCGGTTCACGGAGAAGTCGGCTGAGCACGAGGATATGTCGAAGCGGCGCGTGGTGAAGCGGCTGATCCGCGAACTGAAAAAGGAAAATCCACTGATTGAGAAGCATATTTTCAACAGTATCCATGCGGTCAGTCTGGACACGATGGTAGGATATAAGACCGATGGGGTGGAACATTCCTTTTTGGAACGGTATGACAGAAATCGTCAAAAAAGTGAATAATAGAAAAGTGTAGCGCAAAAATCGAACCCCGTTTACTGACGGGGTTCGATTTTTGCGGTAGCAATCTTTGCTTTGTGAGCGAAAGAAGGTTCCTCTTTTTTTGCACGGGAAGTGGGTGCGGGAACTGCGACCACCATTGTGTTGGCCAAAATATCGTGAAGAACTTTGTTCTTTTTGATCAGTAGAACTATATTTGCGACCAGAATGGCAACGACATAAAGGACACCGAACAGGTTGAGTGATCCCATCAGGACTGAACAGATAACCAGTGCGGGGATTGCGGTTTCCACGGTAAATTTTCCAACTACCGTTCGGGATAGTATCGTGATCATGTTTGTCGGCTCTCCATTTGCACGCCGGACAGCAAGACCAAACACACGCTTTCCGAGGGTCTGTCCGTTTTTCAACATCAGCGGGAATAGAACATCCATCACCAGATAACCGGCGAGGATAGCGAGTTCAATAGATCCCAGCATGCGCTTGAACAGTGTATCGTGCGCTTTGTTTGCCTCCTCGTCAGAGGTCAGTGCGTTGTAAGCTTCCTCGTAGAGCTTCAATTCTTCCTCTGTCATTGCATTAAATTGTTCCTCAGTCAGATCGAAGTCTACGCCGTACTTCTTCTCATACTCTGAGTAGTATTGATCAAATTTTTCACTGTACTCATCAACCTTCAGCAGAAAAGACATTGGGATCACGCAGGTGAAGATGATGATCACAATAAACATCCAGTCGAGCATCAAGGCAAGCAGGCGTTTGAAAAAAGGTGCCTTTTGTAACGTTTTGTCCATAGTCAAGTCCTTCTTTAGTGTGTCTTTTTATTTATTTGATAATTTCATATTGCAACATTTCATAGTGCAGTTTCGTTCCTTCAGAGATTTCCAACGGAAGGAGTGCCCGTGCGACAAACACCGGGTCTTCCGACGGATCATCCAAAGCTCTCAAATAGGCGTAATCGCCGTCAATCCGCTCTACCACATAATCGCGTGAAAACATTTCAGCACCTCGTCAATCCAGAGAAGCGATCGCTTCAATTTCACAGAGTACGCCCTTGGGCAACGCTTTCACTGCAACACAGGAGCGGGCGGGAGCGCTCACAAAATATTTTTCGTACACTGAGTTGAATGCGGGGAAATCGGCCATGTCTGCCAAAAAACAGGTGGTCTTTACGACTTTCTCAAGAGAAGAACCGGCAGCTTCAAGCACAGCGCCTACGTTTTTACAGGACTGCTCAGCCTGTGTATCGATGGTAGTTCCTGCGATCTCACCGGTTGCCGGAATGATCGGAATCTGTCCGGAAGAGAACACCAGATTGCCAAGGATCATGCCCTGGGAGTAGGGACCGATTGCTGCGGGTGCATTTGTTGTGGAAACTTTTTTCATTGTAATATCCTCCATAAAAATAATTGTACTGGTTTGTAAGAGACTTAGGCGGATGGCTGGTTTAAGGGAAAGACGATGGTGATGATCGTTCCCACATTTACCGTGCTGGTACAGATGATCTGTGCGTTATGGTATGCGGCTCCATGCTTTACAATGGAAAGTCCAAGACCGGTTCCGCCCACAGCCTTCGAGTGGCTCTTATCCACCCGGTAAAAGCGCTCAAATACGCGGTCAATGCTATCTGTCGGAATACCGATGCCGGTATCTGATACAGACAGACGGATTTCCTTGTCCGTCCGGCAGATGGACACGGTCACATTTCCGCCGGGAACATTGTATTTGATGGCATTGTCGCAGAGGTTATTGATCATCTCATCAATAATCCGCCTGGCACCGATAATTTTACAGTGCTCGCCCTCAAGGCGAAGGGAAATATGATTGCGCTCGGCAACGGCCGATAAGCGCTCAAGGATGGCTGCCGCAGTGTCATAGAGATCAATCTCCATAAGCGAATAGGGGAGTTCTTTTCCCTCCAGCTGAGACAGCTTGATGATATCCTCCACCAGTGTGATCAGACGTCGGGACTCGTTGTGTATGCGCTCGGAAAACAGGGTGACATGCTCCGCGTCGACCATTCCGTTTTTCATGATCTCCGCATATCCGGAGATGGAAGTCAGAGGCGTTTTCAGCTCGTGGGAAACATTGGCCGTAAATTCACGGCGGAGCTTGTCCTGACGGTCGTGCTCCAAAGTGAGTTCCTCCACCTGAATATCCAACTGATGCCGCTGCTCGTTGATTCGGTCGATCATCGGCTGCAATTCCGGATAGATGGTATTCTCCGTGGGAGAATTCAGATTAATCTTGCTGAAGGGGGTGATCACTAATTTTGTGATTTGTACGGCAAGAAGCCCGGCAAGCAGAACCAAAAATACGATACCGATGATCAGCCACGGGAGAGCACCGGTATCCGGAACGTCGGCATAAAACGTGAAGAAAATACCGACAAACAGGAGAACGCAGACGATGATCATGCAGCTTAAGGCGACAAATGCGCTCCAAAACAGTTTACGCCTCATGGCCGATTCCTCTGATCTTATAGCCGACACCGCGAACGGTCTCAATCAGATCGCCGCAGGGTCCCAGTTTTTGTCTGAGGGTACGAACGTGAACGTCCACAGTGCGGTTTTCGCCGTCGAAGGAGTAACCCCAGATAGTATTCAGAAGCTGGTCTCTGGTAAGAACAACTTCCCGGTTCTTTAACAGCATACACAGAAGCTCAAACTCCTTGTGCGTAAGGGAAACTTCCTCGCCGCTCACATTCACCAGATGTTTGGTCGGAGATACATACAAGTCGCCCAGGGTGTAGGCGTCACTCTCCGGAGTGTCCACGGCGCGGCGCAGGAGTGCTTTGATCCGTGCCACCAGCTCCATCATGCCGAAAGGTTTTGTCAGATAATCGTCGGCACCGGAATCCAGACCGATGACCTTGTCATACTCGCTGCCTCGCGCGGTAATCATCATTACAGGAATTCTCTGCGTGGCTGAGTTTGCCCGAAGCTTCTTTAATATTTGCAGACCATCCTCCTCGGGAAGCATAATATCCAAAAGAATTGCTTCCGGAAGTGATTCATTTACTGCCTTCCAAAACTCGGAGGGGACAGGAAAACCAACACTCTTAAATCCGCTGTGATTTAATGTGTAGGCGATCAATTCGCGAATATTGTCATCGTCTTCCACAATGTAGATCATAAAAATTTTCTCCTATAAAAAGTATGTCTTTTGACCCGTATATCTTTAGATGAGCGACTGACCGTTGATCGTCAGCTTAAACGTAAGCCCCAGCTTGTCCGCAGCCCGGCGGCACATGGTCATGCGCTTCAAAAAGATTTCAAAGTAATCCATTACGGAGCTGAACTGGGTATCTACAGTCAGCTTCAGCAATATCGATGTATGTTCCTCGTCAATCTCCAAAGATGACTCTGTGACGGAATAATTTACCCGGTCATGGATATCGAAGGTAGAGATATCCGCATTTCGCACACGGCTGCGGCGCACATCGGATTTGTCCGCAAGAATCAGGGCAGCCGCCAGCGGGTTTACGGGAACACCGGTGCCCTCATCATGGTTGCCAATGGCGGTCACGATGGTGGCGATATCCTCCGCAGGCATATTCAAATGGTCCAAAATGCGGAAGGCCATCACGGCACCGCTCTGGCTGTGATCCACACGGTTCACTAAATTTCCGATGTCGTGAAGATACGCGGCCATCTGTACCAGTTCAAGAGCATGGTGGGAGAAACCGAGTGTCTCCAGAATGTAGCGGGAAACCTCAGCCACCCGCATTACGTGAGGGAAGCTGTGCTCGGTGAAGCCCAGCGCCCGTAAAGACTCATCCGCTTTTTGAATATAGGTGCGGATTTCTTCGTTATGTTTTAAATCTTGGTAAGTGATCATAATACTCCTTTGCTTGCGAGAGCATCGCAGGACAATAAAAACAACAAAAATATTCCAGTATCATGGTATCATTATTCCCGGAGTTTGTCAACAAAACACTGCGGGAAGAGGCGGTTAAAGATATCTATCCGAGTTAATCGAAAGTGGTTGACGAAAATAAATGGTTGGTATAGAATATACTTAACCGGACAGCCGGAAGGTGAATGCAACTCACCCGCTCCGGCAAAAGTTTATAGTTACTTAAGAAGTAAGCCGTTCTACTTTGCGAGAGACAGGACGGCTTATTTCTTATGTCTATCGTGATAATTCAGAATCGCAATGATCAAACCGGCAAAGGTCAGTAAAATCATAAATTCCTCATACGTACTCATAAGGCACCACTCCCTTCCTAAACTCGGAACGGATGGCAGCACGTCCCCCGGCTGTCCGGGTAAATATATTCAATTTTTGCATCAATCGGAAAATTAAACGATTGTTTTGTCGGATGGTAAATGATAAACACAGAAAGATGCCGACGACTGTCGGAAATCGGATGCCATCAGTATAGCACAGATGGAAAAATCTGACAAGCCAAAAAATTTTATTTCTGACATGTGTATATGGAAAAAAGTACTTGACAATCAACTGTGTCACATGTATAATACAGTTAGAAAGTGTATTATACGAGTGATACAGTTTAGAGAAAGGAGTGGTCATCGGCATGATTTCTTTTGAGCAGTTTTTGATGGACGATCATAGTCCGATTTATCTGCAGATCATCGGCTACATTAAGCGCGGGATAGCTTCGGGAACCATAGGTGACGGGGATGAGATGCCGTCGCGGCGTGTATTATCCGCACTTTTGGGCGTGAATCCGAATACGGTGCAGAAAGCCTATGCGATGCTGGAGGAGCAGGGACTCATTCATTCCCGATCGGGGGCAAAGAGCTGTATCGCAATCCGCCCGGAAACGGTGGAACAGATCAGGGATGAGCTCCTTGAGGAAGCGATGAAGCATATGATTAGTGCCATGAAGCAGATGGGCGTCTCCTGTGAGGAGGCGACGGAGTTGATCGGACGGTATTGGGAGCAGGAGGTGTGAGATGAAAAAGCGGTTAT
>JAFSBP010000001.1 GCA_017437205.1 Lachnospiraceae bacterium | reverse complement strand
TTTCGGCAAAGCCCTTTATGATTCAAACATTTTTTGTTCGCTTTCAAACCTATTTAAACTTTATCAAACATCTCCGGCATCAAAAAAGCGGAAGCCTTCGTCGTTCCAAAGACTTCCGCTGCCTGCTCTCGCAGGCTCAAAGGGGAGGATAAGTATTTCGCTTTTCTTTTGTATCTGTCTATAGTATCAACGAAATTTTGCAAACTATACACGAAAACCTCTTTATTTTTTCAAAAAATTTGTTATACTACTATCCAGTGATATTTGGGTCGAAAGAGGTGATTATCTTGGGCGGACAGGCTTACACCGGCTTTGCCGAGTTATACGACGAATTTATGGACAATGTTCCCTATGAAGAATGGTGCGACTATCTGGTGTCGCTTCTTCACCACTATGGCTGCATGGATGGCATCGTTTTGGAACTGGGCTGCGGAACCGGCAGTCTCACCGAGCTGCTCTCTGACCGTGGCTATGATATGATCGGTATCGATATGTCCGAGGATATGTTGGGCATCGCCATGGAAAAGCGGGCAGAATCCGGGCAGAACATCCTGTATCTGCATCAGGATATGCGGGAGTTCGAGCTCTACGGCACCGTAGCGGCTGTGGTTTCCATCTGTGATTCCATGAATTATCTGACCGAACCGGACGATTTTGTTCAGACACTGAAGCTGGTGAATAATTACCTCGATCCCGGCGGATACTTCATTTTTGATTTGAACACCCGTTTTAAATATGAGGAAGTGATGGGTAACCGGACCATCGCAGAGGACCGCGGAGACGCCGCCTTCATCTGGGAGAATGAGTTTGATGGAGAGACAGGACTGAACACCTACCATCTGACACTGTTTGCGGAGGATGAGGACGGGCGCTACAGCCGCTTTGATGAGGAGCACGTTCAGCGCGCATATAATATAGAAGAAATCCGGGATGCCGCCGCCAAAGCAGGCATGCGCTTTGTGACCGCATACGATGCTTTCACCGCCGAACCGCCGAAACCGGACAGCGAGAGAATTTATATTGTTTTACAGGAGCAGGGCAAGTGATTTCGCCCTACCTAATATAAGGAGGATTTACCATGCAGGATTACATTATCCGCGCAACGGCTGCGAACGGTTATGTCCGCGCCTTTGCCGCTACCACTAAACACACCGTTGAGGCAGCCAGAGCTGCCCACAATACCAGCCCCGTTGCCACCGCTGCTTTAGGTCGCTTACTCACCGCAGGCGCCATGATGGGTGTGATGATGAAGGGCGAGAACGATGTTTTGACACTGAAAATTCAGGGAAACGGCCCCATTGAGGGACTGACCGTTATCGCAGACTCTCACGGAAACGTGAAAGGCTACGCTTTTAATCCCAATGTCCTCATCCATGCAAACGAGAAAGGAAAGCTGGATGTTGCAGGCGCACTGGGCATCGGCGTTCTGACCATCATCAAAGACATGGGCTTAAAAGAGCCCTATATCGGACAGACCATTCTGGTGACCAGTGAGATTGCCGAGGATCTGACCTACTATTTTGCAACCTCCGAACAGACCCCGTCCTCCGTGGCTTTGGGCGTGCTTATGAACCGCGAAAATACAGTTCGTCAGGCTGGCGGCTTTATCCTGCAGTTGATGCCGGGTGCCGACGAAGCTGTGATTTCCGCATTGGAGGAACGTCTCGGTAAGATCAATTCCATCACCGCACTGTTAGATGAGGGGCTTTCCCCCGAGGACATTTTAGAACGTCTTCTCGGCGACATGGAGCTTCAGATCATGGATAAGCTCCCTGCACAGTTTTACTGTGACTGCACAAAACATAAGATCGAGCGGGCCATTGTTGCCATCGGCGAGAAGGATCTACAGGAAATGATCGATGACGACCAGCCCATCGACGTGTGCTGTGACTTCTGCAACTCACACTACGAGTTTTCTGTAGACGAACTCAAAGACATTATCGCACGCGGAAAACATGAGCGTGCCTCAGACGAGGAAGCATGAAAAAAATATTAATGATTGCCACCGGCGGCACCATTGCCTCAAAGCCATCAAAAGGCGGCCTCATTCCCCAAATTTCTTCGGATGAGATCCTCGCCTTCGTTCCGGAAATCGCGTTGGTTTGTGAGGTGGATGCTCTGCAGCTGTGTAATTTGGACAGCACCAACTTAAACTATGATCACTGGCTGGCGATGGTAGACTGCATCGAAACACATTATGATGAGTATGACGGTTTCGTGATCACTCATGGTACCGACACGATGGCATACAGCGCGGCAGCGCTCTCCTACCTGATTCAGAACAGCCGGAAACCGATTGTTTTGACCGGATCTCAGAAGTCAATCTATATGAGGGACACCGACGCAAGACGTAATCTCCATGACGCTTTTCTCTACGCCTGTGATGACCGTGCCTGCAATGTGCGCCTGGTTTTCGACGGAAAAGTCATCTTAGGTACCCGCGCGCGAAAAACCCGCACGAAAAGCTTCAATGCATTTTCCAGCATCGACCATCCGGAAGTTGCCGTGATCCGCGGTGCCTCGGTGCTCCATTATATTTTGGACAACGAGCCCTACCCTGAACATCCCACATTCTTCCACGCCCTGGACCCGAATGTGTTTGTGCTCAAGTTGATTCCCGGCATCGACGCCTCGATCTTTTCCTATTTAAAGGAACATTACCGTGCTGTGATTTTGGAGAGCTTCGGCGTCGGCGGTGTGCCGGCTTACAACGGCGATGCCTCGTTTACCGAGGCGATCCGCGACTGGATTCAATCAGGAAGAACTCTGATCGTCACCACTCAGGTCACCTATGAGGGCAGCGATATGTCGGTCTACGAGGTCGGTCATTCCATCAAAACCGAGTTTGGTGTGTTGGAAAACTATGACATGCCGCTGGAGGCCGTTGTCACAAAGACAATGTGGATATTGGGGCAGACGACCGATCCAATAAAAATCAGGGAGATGTTCTACACGCCAGTTCAGAAAGACATTCTTTGCGTTTAAAAAACACCGATCATTCCTTCCGGGCTGTCAACTTGTACAGCCCGGAGCATTTTTCTTCGTCAATCTGTACATCCCTTCTTTTTCACAGTGCAACTTGTCAACTTTTTCGTATTTTTTTTGTTGGATTGGCCAATAGTCATCCGCACGAAAATCCGTTACAATAACGGTAACAAAATTCAGGAGGTCCATTTATTATGGCAAGTGTATCCTTAAAAAATGTTTACAAAGTATATCCCAACGGCTTCGAGGCTGTTAAGGATTTCAATCTGGAGATCGCAAACAACGAGTTCATTATCTTCGTTGGTCCCTCCGGTTGTGGTAAGACCACTACCCTTCGTATGATCGCAGGTCTTGAGGAGATTTCCTCCGGTGAGCTGCTCATCGATGGCAAGCTGATGAACAACGTAGAGCCCAAGGATCGTGATATCGCGATGGTATTCCAGAACTACGCTCTGTACCCTCATATGACCGTATTTGACAACATGGCATTCGGTCTGAAGCTGCGTAAGGTTCCGAAGGATCAGATTAAGAAGCAGGTTCTTGAGGCTGCTCACATCCTCGACTTGGAGAAGCTCCTTGACCGTAAGCCGAAGGCTCTGTCCGGTGGTCAGAGACAGCGTGTTGCTATGGGTCGTGCTATCGTTCGTGATCCTAAGGTATTCCTGATGGATGAGCCGCTCTCCAACCTGGATGCTAAGCTTCGTGTACAGATGCGTATTGAGATCGCTAAGCTGCACAACAGACTCCATGCTACTACCATCTACGTAACTCACGACCAGACTGAGGCTATGACCCTTGGTACCCGTATCGTAGTTATGAAGGACGGTGTTGTTCAGCAGGTGGCTAGCCCCGACGAGCTGTACAACCATCCTTGCAACCTGTTCGTAGCAGGTTTCATCGGATCCCCTCAGATGAACTTCCTGGATGCTGTATGTGAGGTTGAGGGTGATGTTGCTTACCTGAAGATCGGTACCTCCGGACGCATCAAGATGAACGATGCTAAGTCCAAGGCTCTGATCGATGGCGGTTATACCGGAAAGACCGTTGTTCTGGGTATCCGTCCTGAGAACGTAAGTGATGATCCCGCTGATATCGCTGCTCATGCTGACGCAGTTCTTGAGTCTACCGTACGTGTATAC
>JAFSBP010000101.1 GCA_017437205.1 Lachnospiraceae bacterium | reverse complement strand
GGGAAGTGCCATCCAGTGGTTGCGTGACGGCATGGGCATGGTGAGAACTGCGCCGGAGAGTGAAGAAATTGCGGCCTCCGTTCCGGATAGCAACGGAGTATATGTGGTGCCTGCGTTTGTGGGCTTAGGCGCACCCTACTGGGATGACCGCGCCCGAGGGGCAGTGTTCGGACTCACCCGCGGTGTGACGAACGCGCATTTTGTCCGCGCGACGCTGGAGTCTCTGGCATATCAGAGTAAGGATATCATCCTGTCCATGATGAAGGACAGCGGTATTAAACTGCAAAAACTGAAGGTTGACGGTGGTGCCGTAAAGAATAATCTGCTGATGCAGTTCCAAAGTGATATTCTGGGCGTGGCGGTGGAGCGTCCGGTGGTCAATGAGACAACAGCTCTCGGTGCGGCGTACTTAGCCGGCCTTGCAGTTGGCTTCTGGAAGGATAAAACGGAAGTGGTGAATAACTATCAGGTTGATCGTCTGTTTGAGCCGGAGATGGATCAGGCAAGGCGGGAAAGATTATATGCGGGATGGCTGCAGGCAGTAAAAGCGACCTGCGATTATCATCCGGTAGACTGAAAAAGATAAGACAGAATGGAGAATTGACGTATTATGGCAAGTGCAAACAATGACATTAAACATGTGATCGCCGTGTCCAGCGGCAAAGGAGGCGTGGGAAAATCTTTCGTGTCAGGCATGCTGGCGGTGGCATTGATGAAAAAAGGGTTTAAGGTAGGTATTTTGGATGCCGACTTGACCGGCCCTTCCATCCCGAAAATGTTCGGAGTGAAGGATGGCTTGATGATGGACGCTGATCAGAATCTGGTTCCTCCAGTGACGAAGAATGGAATTAAGATGATGTCCGTGAACTTCATGTTGTCCGACGAGACGAATCCGGTAATCTGGAGAGGACCCATCCTCGGAAAGATGATCAAGCAATTTTGGGAGAATGTAGTTTGGGGCGAACTGGACTATCTGGTAATCGATATGCCTCCTGGAACAGGTGATGTACCGCTGACGGTTTATCAGTCCATTCCTGTGGACGGAGCTGTGATCGTGACGACACCTCAGGATCTGGTGAAGATGATCGTGACCAAGTCCGTAAATATGATTGTGAAAATGAGTGTTCCGATCTACGGTCTGGTGGAAAATTACAGTTATATGGAGTGCCCTGATTGCGGGAAAAAGCTCTATCCTTTTGGTGAGAGCAAGCTGGATGAGATTGCGGCGGAGCTGGGGCTTGGCGTTTTGATGAAGCTGCCGATCAATCCCGAGTGGGCAAAGTTAGCTGATCAGGGACGTTTCGAGGAACTGGATGTGGAAGCAATCGGTGTGAGAACCGAAGTATTCGACATGGTGTGATGCGCGAAAGCACTGCGGAAGAATGATATTAGCAGGTACGAAATATGGTGCAAATGAATGACAACCAGGTGCGGATCTCGGTCCGTCACCTGGTAGAATTCATCTTGAGGGATGGAGACATTGACAATCGCCGGGCAGGTGTGCGTGACGGGGAGGCAATGCAGGCAGGAGCCAGGCTTCACCGCAAGATACAAAAGAGCATGGATGGCAGCTATGCTGCCGAGGTTGCGCTAAAAGGAGAGTTTCCCGTCGGGGAGGTGGTGATCTGCCTTGAAGGTCGGGCAGACGGAGTAATCACCGACGCAGAGGGCGTGACTATCGACGAAATCAAAGGAATGTATGCAGATGTGGGACGGATGAAGGCACCGGTTCCTGTTCATCGTGCTCAGGCAATGTGCTATGCGTACCTCTACGGAAGTCAAAAGGGACTCGAAACAATCTCCGTCCGGATGACCTATGCCAGATTGGAGACGGAGGATATCCGCTATTTCTATGAACAGTTCACTCTTCAGGAGCTGTCGGTCTGGTTTGACGAATTGATTAAGACCTATGGGGAGTGGGCGAATTTTCTCTATCATCACCGGATAAAGCGAAATCAGACCATTGTCAATGCGGAGTTTCCTTTTGTTTACCGGCAGGGGCAGAAAAAACTGGCGGCTAGTGTTTACCGCACCATTGAGGCGAAAAACCGATTGTTTGTGCAGGCGCCCACCGGCATCGGAAAGACCATGTCGGTGATTTATCCGGCAGTGAAGGCGCTGGGCGAGGGAAAAGGTGAGCGGATATTCTATCTGACAGCAAAGACCATCACGCGCACCGCAGCTGAGGAAGCGTTTCAGCTTTTGCAGGATCGGGGACTGTTCTTTTCCACGGTGACGCTGACGGCGAAGGAAAAACTGTGCCCGATGGAAAAATGCGACTGTAATCCGGAGTATTGCCCGCGGGCAAAGGGGCATTTTGACCGGGTAAACGAGGCGGTGTTTGCGCTGATTCAGGAAAAAGAGAGGATTACCCGCGAGGATGTTCTGGAATATGCGGAAAAATATCAGGTATGTCCCCATGAATTTGACTTAGACATCAGTGACTGGGTGGACGGAATCATCTGTGATTATAACTACGTGTTTGATCCCAATGTGCGTTTGAAGCGAAATTTTGCCGAAGGGATCAAAATGAATCACATCTTTCTTATCGACGAGGCGCATAATATGGTGGAGCGGGCCAGAGAGATGTATTCAGCGGAACTGTACAAGGAAGATTTTCTCACAGTGATGAAGCTGGTGAAGCCGGTGGACAAAAAACTGGAGGGCAAGCTGTCGCGATGTAACCGATTGATGCTCGAACTGAAGCGTGAGTGCGAGAACTGGAAGATCGTGGACAGCGTGGATCATCTCGCGATGGCAGTGGAGAGTGCCCTGGGAGCAATTGAGGATTTTGAGGAGGAGCATCCTCATTTTCCTGATCAGGAGTTACTCAGCGAGCTGTATCTGAATCTGCGCCATTTTATGAATATGTATCTGCGGCTGGATAGCTGCTATCGAATATACACAGAGCACTGCGGGGACCGTTTTCGGTTGAAACTCTTCTGTGTCAATCCGGTGAATAATCTGGAGGAGTGCCTTCAAAAGGCAGTATCGACGGTGTTTTTCTCTGCAACATTGCTTCCGATCAAGTATTATCGGACACTGCTCAGTGACCGGGAGGAAGATTACACCGTGTATTTGGATTCTCCCTTCGCGGAGGAAAAGCGTCTGTTGGTGATCGGAAAGGATGTAAGCAGCCGGTATACCAGGCGGACGCAGAACGAATTTGCGCGGATTGCCGGATATATCCGGCGGATGGTGCGTGCAAAGCTGGGGAATTATCTGGTCTTCTTTCCGTCGTATCGCTATTTGGACGAAGTATTGAAGGTCCTAGAGGATATGGAACCGGAGAGTGGCGAGATCGAGATTTTGCCACAGCTGCCCGGAATGAACGAGCGGGAGAAAGAAGAATTTCTCGAAAAATTCGGAGAAGAGAGGACTCATTCACTGTTGGGACTCTGCGTGATGGGCGGTATTTTCTCGGAAGGCATTGATCTGACGGGGGACAGGCTCATTGGAGTGGCTGTCGTCGGCACCGGGCTCCCGCAAGTCTGCACGGAGCGAGAGATATTAAAACAATACTTTGATGAGACGATGGGCGAAGGTTTTGCCTACGCATACCAGTATCCGGGAATGAATAAGGTCCTTCAGGCGGCCGGAAGAGTGATCCGGACGGAGGAGGACCGTGGAGTGATCGTATTGTTGGATGACCGTTTTTTGTGGGAGGAGTATCAACAGCTCTTTCCCAGAGAGTGGAATCATTTTGTGACGGTCAGAGAAGATGGTCTCGCAGAGCCTCTAGAACGATTCTGGCGAGGGGATATCCTCTTTGAGTAAATCTAATGCGGAATTACATGGAAAGGAACAAAGTTTATTATGGCTGAACAGAAATACATTAAGATCAGAAGGGCCAATGAACATAATCTGAAAGACCTGTCGGTGGACATTCCCCGGGATAAGCTCGTGGTATTGACGGGACTCAGCGGTTCAGGAAAGTCTTCGCTGGCATTTGACACGATATATGCAGAGGGACAGAGGCGGTATATGGAGTCACTGTCTTCCTACGC
This sequence comes from Lachnospiraceae bacterium, assembly GCA_017437205.1. GTDB lineage: Bacteria > Bacillota > Clostridia > Lachnospirales > Lachnospiraceae > RGIG423. Next base: position 4,708 of record JAFSBP010000101.1, on the reverse strand, counting down.
GCGCATGTTCCTCGGACAGATGGAGAAACCGGATGTGGAGAGCATTGAGGGGCTGTCGCCCGCGATTTCCATTGATCAGAAATCCACAAATCGCAATCCCAGATCTACAGTGGGAACAGTGACGGAGATATATGACTATTTTCGATTGCTGTATGCGCGTATCGGAGTTCCACACTGCCCACGCTGCGGTAAGGAGATTAAAAAGCAGACGGTGGATCAGATGGTGGATCAGCTGATGGAACTGCCGGAGCGGACGAAAATCCAACTCCTCGCGCCGGTTGTCCGCGGTCGTAAAGGTGAGCATGCTAAACTCTTTGAGCAGGCAAAGCGCAGCGGATACGTGCGTGTGCGTGTGGACGGCAGTCAGTATGAACTGTCCGAGGAGATTAAGCTGGATAAGAATAAAAAACATGATATTGAAATCATCGTGGATCGTCTGGTGATCCGCGAGGGGATCGAGAAGCGACTAACGGATTCCTTGGAAAATGTGTTGCAGCTGGCGGATGGTCTGGCACTGGTGGATGTGATTGACGGAGAGCCGATCCGCTTCAGTCAGAGTTTTGCCTGCCCGGACTGTGGAATCAGCGTGGAGGAGATCGAGCCCAGAAGTTTTTCCTTTAATAATCCGTTCGGAGCCTGCCCTGAGTGTACCGGTCTGGGCTATAAGATGGAGTTTGATGTGGATTTGATTATCCCCGACCGCAGACTGTCCATTGAGGAGGGTGCCATTGCAGTGACCGGTTGGCAATCCTGCACGGAAAAGAAGAGCTTCACCTATGCCATTCTCGATGCGCTTTGTAAGGAATATGATTTTGATTTGAATACACCGTTCGAGAAATATCCTCAGAAAGTGCAGGACGTCTTGATCAACGGTACCGGCGGTCATGAGGTGAAGGTGCATTACCGCAGCCAGAGAGGTCAGGGTGTGTACGACGTGGCTTTTGAGGGGCTCCTTCGAAATGTGGAGAGACGCTACCGTGAGACCATGTCCGAATCGATGAAGGCAGAGTATGAGAGCTTTATGAGCATCACCCCCTGCCGTGTTTGCCATGGGCAGAGACTGAAGCCGTCGTCGCTGGCGGTGACAGTCTGCGGAAAGAATATTGCTGAGATCACAGAGATGTCCATCGCGGAGCTCAGTGAATTTTTGGACAAACTGGAATTGACAAAAATGCAGGAGGCTATCGGAGGCCAGATACTGAAAGAAATCCGTGCCCGCATCCGTTTCCTCATGGACGTTGGCTTAAATTACCTTTCACTTGCCAGAGCGACGGGAACATTGTCCGGCGGTGAGGCGCAGCGTATCCGTCTGGCGACACAGATCGGTTCCGGCTTGGTGGGTGTGGCATACATTTTAGACGAGCCCAGCATCGGACTTCATCAGAGAGATAATGATAAACTTCTGAGCACGCTCTGCCGTCTGCGTGATCTGGGGAACAGTGTGATCGTGGTGGAGCACGATGAGGATACGATGATGGCAGCGGATTATATTGTAGACATCGGTCCTCAGGCAGGAGAACACGGCGGAAAGGTCGTGGCAGTGGGAACGGCTGAGGATATCATGGCGTGCCCTGAATCGATCACCGGCGCGTACTTAAGCGGCCGTATTAGGATTCCGGTGCCGGAGAGCAGAAGACAGCCCACCGGCTGGCTGACCATCAAAGGTGCTGCGGAGAATAATCTAAAGAAGATTGATGTGAAACTTCCCCTTGGCGTGTTCACCTGCGTGACCGGCGTGTCCGGATCAGGCAAGAGCTCATTAGTCAATGAGATATTGTATAAACGTTTGGCGCGTGATTTAAACCGTGCCAGAACAGTTCCGGGTAAACATACGGATATAGAGGGAGTTGACCGGTTGGATAAGGTGATTGCCATCGACCAGTCACCGATCGGACGTACCCCCCGCTCGAATCCTGCCACCTACACCGGTGTGTTTGACCAAATCAGAGATCTGTTTGCATCCACCGCTGAGGCGAAGGCGCGCGGTTACCAGAAAGGCCGCTTTAGTTTCAATGTGAAAGGCGGTCGCTGTGAGGCATGCAGCGGAGACGGTATATTGAAGATTGAGATGCACTTCCTGCCGGATATCTATGTTCCCTGCGAAGTGTGCAAGGGGAAACGGTATAACCGCGAGACACTTGAGGTAAAGTATAAAGGAAAAAGTATCGCAGATGTGCTTGACATGACGGTGGAGGAGGCGTTGACATTCTTTGAAAATGTGCCCTCCATTCACCGGAAGATAGAGACACTTTACGAGGTGGGATTGTCTTATATTAAGTTGGGACAGCCTTCGACTACTCTGTCCGGCGGAGAGGCGCAGCGGATCAAGCTGGCGACCGAACTGAGTAAGCGGGATACCGGAAAGACGATCTATATCCTGGACGAACCGACCACCGGTCTGCATTTTGCGGATGTGCATAAGCTGGTAGATATACTGAACCGTCTGGCCGGCGGAGGAAATACCGTGGTGGTCATCGAACACAATTTGGATGTGATCAAGACTGCGGATTATCTGATTGATATGGGACCCGAAGGCGGTGACGGGGGCGGCACCGTGGTGGCGACCGGAACCCCGGAGGAAGTGGCAGAGAATCCGGCTTCCCATACCGGACGCTATGTGAAGAAATATTTGTGACAATTCAGAGGCATGCGAACGGGGTTCTGAATAGTTGCAAAAATTAATGGCTTAGTAGTATGCGTCACCGCTTGACAAGATATGGACACTCTTTTATAATAAAATCAATACCGAAAGGGGGATTTGACATGGCTATTTTTGATCAGGATTTTTTTGATACGTTGACGGACAAACTGGCCGCGACCGGAAAAGCGATCAGTGAGAAAGCGAAGGAAGTGACTGATTCCGCAAAACTCAGTCTTCAGATCGCACAGGAGGAGAAAAATCTGCGCGCGGCATATCGCAAGCTGGGTGAGTATATCTACGAGGAGAGCGGAATCGAGACAGACGGAGCAAGCGCACCTTACTTTGCGGCCATCACAGAGGTGAAGCAGAAATTGGAGCAGTTGAAGAAGGTGCAGGAAAAGGCACCTGAGTGCGCAGAAGATGATTGTGACTGTGACGAGCAGGATTGTGATTGTGACTGCGAATGTGATGATGAGTGTGACTGTGAAGATGACTGCGATTGCAGTGCAGAGGCAGAAGCGGAAGCGTCTGCGACGGAGCAGGTTTGTGCTGGATGTAAGAGCGTGGTTTCTGCACAGTTGATTTATTGCCCTAAGTGTGGGAATAAGTTAAAGTAAGATGAAGAAAAGGACAGGTTGCGTGGAATGGCAGTCTGTCCTCTTTGCGTTATTTCCCTAACTCCCAGAACGCCACCGCACTGGCAGCAGCCACATTCAGTGAATCCACTCCGTGGGACATCGGAATCTTTACCGTATAATCGCAGGCGGTGATGGTCTCATCTTTCAACCCATCCCCCTCGGCTCCGAGAATGATTGATAACTTTTCTTCGGCGCGCAGTTTCGGATCATCGATGGAATAAGAGTCATTCCGAAGAGCCATCGCGACGGTTTTGAATCCAAGTTCTTTTAGAGCGGTCATACCCGGTTCCGGCCAGTTGATCTCCGTCCACGGAATTTGGAAAACTGTACCCATGCTGACTCTGCTCGCGCGGCGGTACAGAGGATCACTGCAACCGGGGGTGAGCAAAACTGCGTCCATATTGAGGGCAGCAGCAGAGCGGAAGATAGCTCCCACATTGGTGGGGTTCATCACATTCTCCAAAACAACGATTCGACGGGCTGATTTACAAACTTCTTCGACCGTGGGAAGCGTGCGGCGGTGCATTGCACAGAGCGCACCGCGTGTCAATTTAAAACCGGTCAGACGGGTCAGTAGATCAAACTCTGCGGTGTAGGTGGGGATATCTCCACAGCGGGCAATCACCTCACGAGCCTGTCCGTCGATATGTTTCTTTTCCAGCAGCAGAGAGAGCGGACGAAAGCCCGCATTCAGCGCACGAAGAATAACGTTTGGACTTTCTGCGATAAATAATCCGCCCTTTGGCTCATAATAGTGAAGTAACTCGTTCTCCGACAGGCGGTCGTAAACATCCAGTTCGGGTGCGGAGAGGTCAGTGATTTCGATGATATTTGACATGGAGGCTCCTCGGAGTAAATGATTTTAGAAAAATTATATCGCATTTACAGAACCCTGTCCATTACCAAAAGAAAATTCAACCATTGGTTGGAAAAAACTCGACAATTTCTGTATGGTGCGATATAATAAATGCAGTATAATGAAGAGGAAAGGGAACACACCATGAAATCTATCGGCCAAAAGATCCGAACGCTGCGAAAAAATAAGCATTTGACGCAGGAACAACTGGCAGAAGCACTGTCTGTATCTTCTCAGTCGGTGAGTAAATGGGAGAATCAGATATCCACACCGGATGTCGCCCTGCTTCCGATCATTGCCAGATATTTTGGGATCACGATGGATGAATTATTCAACTATCGGTTGGATGCGCTCAGTTATAAGGAGCGGTTTATCCGTTTTATGGCAGATAACGGTGTCTTACGCTTCGGGGAATTTCAACTGCAGAGCGGACGAGTGACTCCCTATTTTCTCAATACCGGCGAATACCGATCCGGTTCCCAGATCACGAAGCTGGGCGAGTTTTACGCCCGATGCATCAGCGAGAACAATCTCCGTGGAAATCTGTTGGTCGGAACCACCCAAAAGGATATT
>JAFSBP010000100.1 GCA_017437205.1 Lachnospiraceae bacterium | reverse complement strand
TCATCATTCGGCAACTGTACGACAGAAATCGTTGCCTCAGCAACATGGTCAGCTGCACACTTCTGAATAGCGGTAACGATGTACTCCTTAGCCTTCTTACCGGCTTCTTCCTTCGCCCTTGCTTCCATTTCTTTAATCATCTTAGCGGTGTCATGCTTAACATCATCCTCGACGGTTTTCAGCAAGTACTCTTTTGCCTGTTCGGAGGTATACCCTGAAATTCTTTCAAGTTCCTGAATCTCCTTCTGATACAACTCCTCAACCTCCTTTTGCTTGCGGTTGAGAGTATCTTCCTTAGATGCCAGGCTCGCTTCCTTCTTTTCCAGTGCTTCAGACTTCTTTTCGACGTTCTCTTCTTTGTTTAACACTCTGCGCTCATAACGCTGAAGTTCTGCTCTGCGCTCTTTGGTCTCTTTATCCAGCTCATTCTTCGTCTTGATGGACTCTTCCTTCGCTTCCAAAAGAGCTTCGCGCTTCTTCGTCTCAGCAACCTTCAGTGCCTCATCTATGATTTCTCTTGACTTCTCCTCGGCCTTACCGATCTTACTTTCATATACACGCTTACGATAGGCTATAGCAAGAAACCAGGAGACTGTAGCTGCAACTAGTGCAGCAACCACTGCAATGATAACTTTATCCATTAGCAGGAGCACCTCCTTCTCTATTAAATTTTCATTGTACGAGCATACAACAGTAAAATTCTAATCTTTTTTGAGGTTTTTGTCAAGTAGTATCTTTCCTCGGAATGGCTTTTTGTCATTATTAACAATTTACACCCTTCATTCTCCGGAAATCGCACCGCTAAGACCGTAATATTCACGAATTTTCGCATCCAAAAGATTACAAATCTCCGGGTTGTTCTGCAAAAACAGCTTCGCGTTCTCGCGTCCCTGACCGATTTTATTTCCCTCATATGCGTACCATGCACCGCTCTTATCCACAGCACCAATTTTCACACCGAGATCAAGAATATCTCCTTCTTTCGAAAGACCCTGACCGAACATAATATCAAACTCTGCCTCCTTAAAAGGCGGTGCGACCTTATTCTTTACAACCTTAACACGCACATGGTTACCTACCATCTCACCGCCCTGCTTCAGCGTTTCCACCTTACGCACATCAAGTCGGACAGAGGAATAGAATTTCAACGCACGACCACCGGTAGTCGTCTCCGGATTTCCGTACATCACACCAATCTTCTCACGAAGCTGATTGATAAAGATAACCACACAGTTCGTCTTATTCACGATAGCAGTCAGCTTACGTAAGGCCTGAGACATCAATCTCGCCTGCTGGCCTACATGGCTCTCACCCATCTCGCCGTCAATCTCAGACTTCGGCACCAGTGCCGCAACGGAGTCGATAATCACGATATCCATTGCACCGGAACGCACCATCGTCTCTGCGATCTCCAATGCCTGCTCACCGTTATCCGGCTGAGAAATATAAAGATTCTCAATATCCACACCGATCTTCTTCGCATAGGAGGGATCCAGAGCGTGCTCCGCGTCGATAAATCCCGCGATACCCTCTCTCTTCTGCACCTCAGCAACCATGTGAAGGGCAACTGTGGTCTTACCACTAGACTCCGGTCCGTAGATCTCGATAATACGTCCCTTCGGCACACCGCCCAGACCAAGTGCCAGGTCCAAACTCAAAGAACCGGTGGGAACCACCTCAATATTCATATTCGCCTTAGAATCGCCGAGTTTCATCACGGAACCCTTACCAAAATTCTTTTCAATCTGAACCAGCGCCGCATCAAGGGCCTTCAGCTTATCTTCTTTTACCATACCTTACCTCCGCTTATCACGAACAAATGTTCTGTTTTTACTATAACCGATATTTAATTACTTGTCAATGAAAAAACGTACTTTTCCTAATTTTTTCTTTCGTCCGGCACTATCCCCCTCTCAATATTCATTTTTTCACTCTCATCTGAATGTTTGGGCGATCCGCCCACGATACACCGGTGAAGAAACCGCTGTATTCGAAAAAAGACCGTCGCACACAGAACGATACGACAGTCTTTATTATAATCTATTTGCTCAAAAATGGCAAGCCCCTAAAAAACATCTCGCTCCTCGCATCCCTGCATCTGTTCTGCCCGCAATATCCACGCCTCATCGCTCCCTGACTGACAGATCTCCACACTTCCTTTCCTCGCGGCCACACACAGCCACTCCCGCTTCATTAGCTGTCTCATCGCCTCCCGCACCGTTCCCTCGGCTCCGTCCAAAATCTCCGTTCGCGGTCCGACAATACGGCGAATCTGCTCTTTGACAAACGGAAAATGGGTACACCCCAGCACCAACGCATCCAAACCACGCTCGGCCCAGGGTGAAAGTGTCTCCCGCAAGTATTCCTCTAACTCAGGACTATCTGCTTTTCCCTGCTCCACAAAGCCCACAATTCCACCCAGTGGCTGCAGATTGATATTGGCCTGTTTCTCATATATCTTCAACTGATCACGGAATTTCTGCTCTCTGAGAGTAACCTCCGTTCCTGTGATAAGGATATTGCCGCCGGGGTGTTTCAGCACTGCAGGCTTCATCGCGGGTTCGATCCCGATGATCGGGATATCCGCATACTTTTCCCGCAGATACGCAGCCGCCGCACTGGTCGCGGTATTGCAGGCGATAATGATCTCTTTTACGCCGCGTCCGATCAGATACCGGACACAGTTCTCCGTCAGTTCACGAATCTCCTCCACGGCTCTCGTGCCATAGGGCGTGTTGGCGGAATCGCCGTAATAGATAAAGTTTTCCTGCGGCATGAGTCTCACCGCTTCCCGCAGCACACTTAAGCCCCCTAAACCGGAATCCATAATTCCTATGGGTAAATCCTGAACCTCCATCTCTTCTCCTCCTGCTACCAACAAAGGGCTGCCACGATCTCGCGACAGCCCATTTCATTACTCGTTTACGGTATAGTTCGGTGCTTCCTTCGTGATATGGATATCATGAGGATGGCTTTCCTTCAAAGATGCCGCAGAAATCTTCACAAACTTACCGGTCTCCTGCAGAGTGCGAATGTCTTTCGCTCCACAGTAACCCATACCGGAACGAAGACCGCCAAGGAGCTGGAAGATGGTGTCTTCTACGCTACCCTTATATGCAACGCGACCCTCAACGCCTTCGGGAACGAGTTTCTTTGCGTTCTCCTGGAAGTAGCGGTCCTTGCTGCCGTTCTCCATCGCTGCGATGGATCCCATACCGCGGTAAACCTTATATTTTCTTCCCTGATACAGCTCGTACTCTCCGGGGCTCTCCTCGCATCCTGCGAACATGCTTCCCATCATACATACGTCTGCACCTGCTGCGATCGCCTTCGTGATATCTCCTGAGTACTTGATACCGCCGTCTGCGATTACAGGGATATTGTACTGCTTCGTCACCTCATATACATCCATGATCGCGGAGATTTGAGGAACACCGATGCCTGCTACGATACGAGTCGTACAGATAGATCCGGGGCCGATACCTACCTTCACGGTATCTGCACCTGCCTTGATCAGATCGAGAGCTGCCTCGCCGGTCGCAATGTTACCTGCGATAACCTGAAGCTCAGGGAACTTATCCTTAATCATGCCGACAGAGCGGATAATGTTTGCGGAATGTCCGTGGGCGGAATCCACAACGATAACGTCTACGTTCGCGTCAACCAATGCGCCAACGCGATCCAGAATATTTGCGGTCACACCTACGCCCGCACCACACAGGAGTCTTCCCTGCTCATCGTGTGCAGAGTTCGGGTACTTAATCTGCTTTTCAATGTCCTTGATGGTGATGAGACCCTTCAGATTGAAATCGTCATCCACGATCGGCAGCTTTTCTTTGCGTGCCTTCGCCAGAATCATCTTCGCCTCCTCCAGAGTCACACCCTCTTTCGCCGTCACCAGATTTTCGCTAGTCATGCTCTCGGTCACCTTCTTGGAGAAGTCGGTCTCAAACTTCAAGTCACGATTCGTGATGATACCAACCAGCTTCTTTCCCTCAGTGATCGGAACACCGGAAATGCGGAACTTCGCCATCAGATTCTCTGCGTCGCGAAGAGTAGCGGTGGGCGGAAGGGAGAAGGGATCGGTGATAACGCCGTTCTCAGAACGCTTAACCTTATCAACCTCTTCTGCCTGTGCATCAATCGTCATGTTCTTATGAATAATACCAAGTCCACCCTGTCTCGCCATAGCGATCGCCATGCGATGCTCGGTAACCGTATCCATGCTGGCACTGATCATCGGAATGTTCAGCATGATCTTATTCGTCAGCCGGGTAGCCAGTGAAACCTGATTCGGGATCACCTCCGAGTAACTGGGTACAAGTACAACGGCATCAAATGTAATACCGTCAGAAATAATTCTGCCCATAAATCTTCCTTCCTCCTTCGTCTTAAGAAAAAACTAAGAATATTTAAACTAATCTAACATATTCCGAAGAAAAAGTCAATCACCGAATGCAAATCCGTCCTATTTTGCACGAATAAAAATACTGTTTTCGATTTTTCTCACGCGCCTCACTTCCCACTCTTGCGAAACCACTCCTTTTCTGATATGATATCCACAT
>JAFSBP010000099.1 GCA_017437205.1 Lachnospiraceae bacterium | reverse complement strand
CCCTATCAGACCGCAGCGATCCTTTGCGATGGTGTGGAGGTTGGTTATCTGGGCAAGGTGAACTACGAGATCCAGGACAAGGAAGATATGCGTCTTCCCGGCTATGTGATGGAGATTAGTCTGGAAAAGCTGTCCGCAGCTTACGGAAACGTACCTAAGTTTAATCCACTGCCGAAGTTCGATGAGGAGAAGCGCGATCTGGCCCTGGTAATGAGCAAGGAGATTACCTGTGGAGAGGTAGAGCAGTGCATTAAGGAATCCTGCGCATACGTGACCGATGTGAAGCTGTTTGACGTATACGTTGGAAAGCCCATCCCTGAGGATAAGAAGAGCATGGCGTACACCGTCGTATTCACACCGAAGGATGAGGCATTTGCAGCGGATGCAGTGGATAAGTTCGTGGAGACGATCTTAAAGAAGCTGAACAAGAAGCTGGAGATTGAGTTGAGAGCTTAGAAATTAATATATTAATAAGATTTGTAACTGCCGCCGAAAATGATCATAGTTGGTCATTTTCGGCGGCTTACTTTTAAAGAAAAAGGGTACTGCTTCATAGTCGAGCATTATGCCGTCAGCTATTATTTTGATTGTTCCAAATGGCGTATTCAGCATAATGTTCTCCTTAAAAGTTATAGTGCGGTATTTTCCTATATTCCTCCGGCACTTCATCGTCAAAACCACAGAGTGTTTGGAGCTTTTTCGACGGCTTATCGGGATACAACACTGTATTTAGATATTCGATAAAATCCGTTTCATCAAAAACTGCACCATACTGCTCTCCGCAAAGCTTTAAGAACTTTCCGCTTTTTTCACCGTGCCACACGTAGTTAAATGCAAACTCGTTGGCAACTGTTGCAAGATTATCTGCAACGTCGGCAGGAACGAGATAGAGCGACAGATCTCCATCAGCACTCAATACGACCTCTTTCATTTCGCGGGTGTCGTTGTTCTGTTCATAGAACATGATATTGTTGTGGTATATTTCTATAGTACACTCACCCGTAGTGCCACCTTTAGAGAAATATCCCATGTAGAGCGCACGGTCTTGTCCGTAGTATTCGTTCATAATGGAGAAGCCTGCGTTTTGAAACTCCTTGATGAAGTCTTTGAGATACATTTTCTTGAAGGTCTTATTCTCGTAAGTACCGAGATTACCGTAGTAGCCCTCGTATACGGTGGCAAAACAATACTTCCAATTCACATCAAGAAATTCGAGGTATCCGTCCACTTGATCCCAATTTGGAGCAGTTCTCACCATACCCGATTGAGTTTGCATTATGAGATTGTCACCGTTTATCTCAAATTCGATCACGTTCATATCGTGCAAGCTGTACGGTATTTCGGGGTTATAAAATTTCGTTATCTTCATATTTTCACCGCCTTTACTTTGTAAAAAGTAAATTTTTACTCAAACTGTGACGCATAAAGCTTATAATAAAATCCCTTCTTTTTCATCAGTTCATTATGCGTTCCCTGTTCCACAATTGTTCCCTTATCCACTACCAATATCTTATCCGAATTCTGAATCGTAGACAGTCGGTGAGCAATGATAAAGCAGGTCTTGCCGGCCATCAGCTTCTTCATAGCGGCCTGGATCTGGCGCTCAGTTCCGGTGTCTACATTGGAGGTCGCCTCGTCGAGAATCAGCATCTTGGCGTCGTAGAGCATAGCTCTGGCGATGGTGAGGAGCTGCTTCTGACCCTTGGAGATATTGTCACCGTCGTCATCGATCACGGTGTCGTAACCCTTCGGTAGCTGCATGATGTAGCGGTGGATTTTTGCAGCCTTAGCGACAGCAATTACTTCCTCCATGGTAGCGCCCTCTTTACCGTAGGCAATGTTCTCGTAGATGGTTCCGTTAAACAGCCAGGTGTCCTGCAAAACCATTGCGTAAGCGCGGCGCAGGCTCTCACGCGTCAGGGTGCGAATCTCGTGACCGTCCACAAAGCTTTCACCCTGATCCACATCGTAGAAGCGCATCAGCAAGTTGATGATGGTGGTCTTTCCGGCGCCGGTGGGACCGACGATGGCGATCTGGCTTCCGGGCTCGGCCTTCAGATTGAAATCGTGGATGATGGTCTTTCCGGGAACATAGCCGAAGGAGACATCCTTCAATTCCACATCACCCTTCACGTCGGTGAGCTCCAATGCATTTTCGATATCGTGAACTTCCTCCGGCTCATCCAGAAGCTTGAAGACGCGCTCGGCTGCGGCGAGAGCAGAGTAGATCTCGTTGATGATGTTGGAGATCTCGTTGATCGGTCCGGAAAACTTTCTGGAGTAGAGAATGAAGGAGGAAATATGCTTCAGTGTGACAATGTCCTTTAGATAAAGGACTGCACCGAACATACCCACCAAGGCAAGTCCTAGATTGTTGATGGAACCGACGGTAGGACCGATGGTCATGCTGTAGTGGTTGGACCAGTAGAAGGCTTCGGATGCCTCGTGGTTGATGGCATCAAATTTCTCCAGCGTGCGGTCCTCCTGCGCATATGCGTGGATCGTTTTCTGGCCGGAGAACATTTCTTCCACATATCCGTTCATCTTTCCGTAGGCGGCAGAGCGTCTGGCAAAAAGCGGTCTGGTTTTCTTGCCCATGAAACGGGTGTAAGCGACGGCTAAAGGGATCGTCACCGCCACGGCGAGGACAAGGGGAGGACAGATAATGAGCATCATGATCAGTGAACCGATGACAGTGACAAGGCTGGTCATGATTTGTACGATATCAGTACAGATACAGGTACTCAAGACGTCGATATCATAGGAGACACGGCTGATAATATCACCGGCGGCGTTCCGGTCAAAGAAGCCTACCGGGAGTGTCATCAGCTTGAAAAATACGTCGTTTCGCATCTGTCTTGCGATCATTCGCCCGATGTTCATCATCAAAAAATTGATGGTCAGTGTGAGTACCGAGGAGCCGATGTAAACGAACAGCATCCGTTTGGCATAGAAAAACACCCGGTCAAAATTAACTTTTCCGGCACCAGCATCGGCTTCGGCAATGGCGCTTCCGGCGAGGTCCGGCCCCCACAGTGCCAGAAGATTGCTGATGAAACAGAGGATAAGCGTCAGCAGCAGAAGATAGCGGTATCGGGACACGTAGCGCAGGATGCGGAGCAGTGTTCCCTTTGTGTCCTTCGGTTTTTCTTTCTTTGTATTTCTTTGAGGCGGCATAATTTATCTCCGATCTGTCGCCAGTTTCGGCGACTTAAAATAGTTAAGGTCATCAGTCGATTTCACCCATCTGGGAGTGATAAATGTCGGCATAGACAGGGCAGGTCTCCATCAGGTGTTCGTGCGGTCCGTATCCGATGATCCGGCCGTTATCGAGAACAAGAATGTTGGTCAGGTTCATGATGGAGCTGACGCGCTGTGCGATCATGATCATGGTGGTGTCACCGTAGTCGCGCTCGATGGCTTTTCGGAGAGCGGCATCGGTCTTGTAATCCAGTGCACTGGAGGAATCGTCGAGGATCAAAATCTCCGGCTTGGTGACAAGGGCGCGGGAGATCAGCGTTCGTTGTTTTTGTCCACCGCTCAAGTTTGCACCCTTAATGTCCGCCATATAATCAAACTTTTTGTCCAGTGTTGCAATAAATTCGGAGAGATTTGCAACCTCCGCAGCGTGCCAGAGATCCTCATCGGTCACTTCGCGCCCAAAGGAGATGTTTTCCCGGAGGGTATCGTTAAAAATCGTATCGTTTTGCAGTACCACACCGAACTTTTGGTGAAGCTCGTCCTTTTCGTAGGTGCGCACGTCGCGTCCATTGATGTAGATACCGCCCTGATTACAGTCATAAAAACGCATCAGCAGGCTGATGATGGTGGTCTTTCCGCTTCCGGTAGCTCCGATAATACCTAAAGAGTCACCGTGTTTGATCTCGAAGTGGATGTCATCAAGGCAGTTTTCCTGTTTCTCACCGGCAAATTTTCCGGCATATTCTTCCATGTGCTGATGGTAATTGAAGGACACGTGGTCAAAGGTAATGTGTGCATCGGTGATGAAGCGTTCCTCCTCGGTAAAGGGAAGGATAGGCTGATCGTTTGGCGCCTGCAGGACCAGATCAATACGGTCAGCAGAGGCAGTTGCCTTGGAGGCCATCATGAATATTCGGTTAAGTCCCATCACACCCATCATAATCATATTAAAGTATGTGAGGAAGGCTAAAATAACGCCGGGCTTGATCGCATCGGCATTTACCCGGTAGGCACCGATAATGACTACCAGTGTCAGACCGATATTTAAGAAAAGCTGCATGATCGGTCCGGGGGAAGCCATCGTGATGCTCGCTTTGATGTCATTTGCGGTCATCGTGCGATTTGCTTCATCAAAGCGATTTTTCTCGTAGTCCTCTTTGGAGAGCGCCTTGACGACGCGGATACCGGTGATGTTCTCGCGCATGACGCGGACAACCTGGTCCATGCTTTTTTGAACTTTATCGTACAGCGGAATACCATGTCTAGTCACAGTAAAGATGATGACTGCGAGGATGGGAACCATCACGCAGAGAAT
>JAFSBP010000098.1 GCA_017437205.1 Lachnospiraceae bacterium | reverse complement strand
GCAAAGCCCTCCCCCGGAAAGGACATTCATATCCACTTTAATACCATCCTCAGAGCCTTTATCAATCACAAAGGAATGAAACCAGTTTCCGGATTCTTTCTGGATAACGGAAGCAGCCACGGTTGGATATTCTTCGTAGATGTTTTTTAATTCCAACAGTTCCCGCAGCGTATTTAATTCATGCTTATCAAGAACGTGACGGTCAAGCTCCTCCTTTAATTCTTCAATTTCATCGCGAAGGGACTGATTCTCTTTCTCAGCATCATGCATATGAGTAAGGATCTTTATTTCATCAGAAATCATAGTACCCAACTGATTAATTCCCTTCTGCATTGGCATAAACACAGAAAAAATACCTTCTCTCACCGGATTAAGCGCATTAGGAAACACAAAATTAATGCCCAGCAAAATTACGCAGAGCATCGTTAAGAAAAATAATACATATCTGGGTGGTAATGAAAAGTTTGGCTTTTTCATGTAAAAAATCCCCGTTCCTTAAAACTATAAAAACACTGATCTCCTATGATAATATGATCAGCAAGATGTATCCCCAACAGTTCTCCCGCCTGACGGATTGTCCTCGTCACTTCCACATCACTCATACTGGGCGTGGGGTCGCCACTGGGGTGATTGTGCATGAGAACAAGATTTACCGCTCCGGATTTAAGTGCTTCAATAAACACTTCTCTGGGCGAAATCAAAGAAGTGTTTACCGTTCCACGTGTGATCACGCGATCCCCGATAAAGTGACATTTGGAATTCAGAAAAATGCAGCGAAGTTCTTCCTGATCCAGATGCCGGACCTCCTCCATATAATATTCCGCGATAATCTTCGCTTTTCTGAATACAAGTTTTTCACCGAGAGGCGCACGTGAAAGGCGTCTGGCCAGTTCGCACAGACAGATCAGCTGCGTAGCCTTCACTTTGCCGACGCCGCGGATACGCATCAGCTGCTGAATCGTCATATGATAAAGATTCTGCAGTTTTTCTTCGTTTCCATTCAATTTGAGAATCTGATGGGCAAGTTCAATGGAAGAACTGCCCTCTGTCCCTGTTCTGATTAATACTGCCAGAAGTTCAGCATCCGTCAATGCCCCGGCCCCCAATGCCTGACATTTTTCATACGGCTTGTCCTGATCTGACATTTCTCTGATCATTTTACTTTGATAACTCATCTACCCTGCTTTCCGCACTCTCTCCAAGTTTGGAATTTGGGTTTGCGTCTCATTATAACATATTTTTTCCAATCTGTATAGGTCTAATTCACATACTAATCAATCCGGCTTCCAGAAGTTTCTGTGCTGACAGAACGATACCGTAACGGCCGTGATACCAGGTGAGTCCACCCTGGAAATATACATTGTACGGCTCTCTCAAAGGTCCGTCTGCGCTCAGTTCAATGGAGGAACCCTGAACAAACGCACCTGCCGCCATAATCACATCGCTGTCATAACCGGGCATTGCCCACGGCTCAGGAGAAACGTAGCTGTCTACGGGTGCAGCAGCCTGAATACCCTGACAGAATGCGATCAACCCTTTAGCGGAGCCGAGCGTAACCGCCTGGATAATATCATGTCTGGACACCTTAGAATCTGGGTAAACTGAAAAACCGAGACGTTCATACAATGCGGCAGCAAAGACTGCGCTCTTGAGTGCTCCCGCGGTTACCGTAGGAGCTAGGAAAAATCCCTGATAAAAGGCCTGATTTACACCAAGATTTGCTCCAACCTCTTTTCCTAAACCGGGAGAGCATAGGCGAAAAGCAGCCCGATCAACACATTCTTTTGTTCCGGCAATATATCCTCCGCAGGGCGCAAGACCGCCGCCGGGATTTTTGATCAGAGAGCCGACGATCATATCCGCTCCTACCTCAGTGGGTTCGATAGTTTCCACAAACTCTCCGTAACAGTTGTCCACCATACAGATCACATCAGACTTAATTTCCTTGATGAAAGAAATCAATTCGCCTATGCGCTTAACCGACAGTGTTGGACGCGAGGAATAGCCTTTGGAGCGCTGGATAGTCACCATCTTGGTTCGCTCGTTGATTACATTTTTAATACCTTCGTAATCAAACTCACCATCGGGAAGCAGATCTACCTGTGCATAAGTAATCCCATACTCAGCCAGGGAACCGTTGCTCTCGCGGATACCGATAACTTCCTGCAGGGTATCATAGGGAAGACCTACCGGAGAAAGAAGCTCGTCTCCGGGCCGAAGCTGTGATGCTAATGCCGTATAGAGTGCATGGGTACCGCAAGTAATCTGAGGACGAACCAATGCGGACTCTGCCCCAAACACATCGGCATAAATCTGCTCCAGAGTATCTCGTCCGTCATCATTGTAGCCATAGCCGCTGGAGCCATGAAAATGCATCTCGCTGACACGGTTCTTCTGCATTGCACGAAGTACTTTGAGCTGATTGTATTCTGCCACCTCATCTATCATCAAAAATCTCTCATTTAAACTATTCTCCACTTCATTTGCAATTGTGATCAGTTCGGGAGCGACCCCTAATTGCATATACATCTCATCCTTAAGTCTCATATCTACCTCTTTATTTTAGCTCTATTTTTCGTTGACGACATATAAATATCTAAGCAATAATCCCCTGATTTCTCAACAGAAAGAGCATTTTATCCAATACCTCATCGAAACTTCGTCCATCCAATTCCACCCAGGTCACATCCCGCTCGCGACGAAACCAAGTGAGCTGACGCTTCGCAAAATGCCTTGTATCACGCTTGATTCGGTAGACAGCCTCATCCAAGGTAATCTCACCGCCAAGGTAATCTAAGATTTCCTTGTATCCAAGACCTTTCATGGCCACCATGTCTCTGGTATAGCCCATCTCCTTCAGTCGTTTCACTTCGTCAAGCAGGCCATTTTCCAGCATCATGTCCACACGCAGATCTATCCGGCGATAAAGCTCTGCTCTGTTCCGATTCAGTACAAAGTAAAGGTGCAGGTAGGGGGAAGTGCGCTGTCGCTCCTCGGTATTGTGTTCGGAAATCTTTTGCCCTGTCTGATGAAAATATTCCAATGCCCTAATCACACGCTTCACATTGTTAGCGTGGATCTGCTCTGCCGCCTCCGGATCGACTTCCTTTAATCGGTCATGTAGCCATTCCGGACCATGGTCGTTTGCTGATTTTTCCATCATTTTACGATATCCGGTGTCTATATCGGTGTCTGTAAACTGAATATCGTAGAGAAGCGCCTGGATATAAAAGCCGGTGCCTCCGACAATGATGGGAATCATTCCGTTTGCGTAAATCTCTTCGAGAGCTTTTTCGGCCATCTGTTTAAACAGATGAACACTAAACTCCTCATAGGGTTCCAACACATCAATCAGATAATGAGGAATCCCATCCATCTCTTCTCTCGTGATTTTTGCGGAACCGATGTCCATGTGCCGATACACCTGCATGGAATCCGCACTGATGATGGCACCGTTTATTCTCTTTGCCAGTTCAATGGACAGGCCGGTTTTCCCAGCAGCGGTGGGACCGGTCAGTACGATCAAAGGCTTCTTTTCCATGTAAGTTCTCCTGTCAAATAGTTAATGCATCACACGATACGATTGAATTTTTTCTCCAACTCGGCTTTACTAATCCGAATAATGGTCGGACGACCGTGAGGGCAGGAATAAGGGTTCTCCAATGTCATCAATTCATCCACCAGCTTCTCCGCTTCCGGCAGGGACATCATATGATTTCCTTTCACTGCGGCCTTACAGCTCATGGATGCAATGGTCTCCAAGATAAGTGTGCTGTCACTGACTCCACTCTCGCCGAGGCGGTCGATCAGTTCCCTGAAAAATTCTTCCCCATTGATCTTTGGCAGATCGGCAGGAACACCATAGAGAGCATACTCTTTTCCGCCGAAGGGCTCAATCTCATAACCCGCATGCTTAAACTCAGTCATGTGACGATTCAGGATATCCTCCTCCACAGCAGATAAGGTGATGATGGCAGGCGGATTCATGGACTGAGAGAATATCTCCTGCCTGCTTTTCAGCTTTTTCATCATCCGCTCAAACAAAATTTTTTCATGTGCGGCATGCTGATCCATGATCAAAAACTCATTTCCAAACTGAATCAGCCAATAGGTATCAAACAGCTGGCCGATAAAACGGTATTTCATGCGGGCAGTCTGCGTCAAAATCTTTTCTTCGAACAGGTTGAGCTGTTCAGGTTTTTTTGCTTCTTGTATCGGCTCATTTACAGTTGGTTTATGGGATTCGTATGTTGTCTTAGGAGCAACATTGACTCTTATATTATCTTTCGATTGCTCAGGTGCAACCACAGCTTCCGTTTCATACCCTCCGGTTTCGCGAACCATCATCTGCACACGGCGATTATATTCGAAAGGTTCCGGTGCACGAACCGTTTTTTGTATTTGAGCGGGGGTAATCGATGCAATCTTCGGTCGATTTACACTCTGCGCAGTGTCCTGCTTCTTCTGCTCAGTCAGAGTTTCCTTTTTAGGCAACACGTCTTTAGTCGGTTCATCTTTTCCTACGGTAACCTGCGGAATCAGTTCCTTTCCTGAAAAACCGGTCTGAACTGCTGCAAAAACCTCTTTATAAACCTGTTCATTGTCAGAAAAACGAAGCTCCATCTTGGTCGGATGAACGTTTACATCAATCAGATTCGGATCAATCGTCAGATAAAGAACCGTAAACGGATACTTATGCTGCATGAGTTTTCCCTGATATGCATCTTCAATCGCTTTGCTGACAATACTGCTGCGCACATATCTTCCGTTGATAAAATAATGCTGATAGTTTCGGTTTCCGCGCGAAAGAATCGGTTTTCCGATGAATCCGCTAATTTTTAACAGTTCTCCTTCAGCCGTCACAGGCAGCAGGTTTGATGTGATCTCTCTGCCGTAAAGCTGATACAACAGATCCTTCACCTTATGATTACCTGCAGAGTGAAGTTTTGTCTGATTATTTACGATCAGTCGGAAGGAAATATCCGGTCTGGACAGTGCCATACGCTCCAACAACACCGACACATAGCCAGCTTCTGTCTGGGCAGTCTTCAAAAACTTCTTTCTTGCGGGGGTATTGTAAAATAAATTTCTCACCAAAAAGGTAGTACCCTCCGGTGCGCCGATCTCCTCTATAGATTTCTCTTCGCCGCCCCAGATCACGTATCGGGTTCCGGTAAGCGCACCCGTCACACGGGTCACCAGTTCAACCTGACCAACCGCCGCAATGCTGGAAAGTGCCTCACCTCTAAAGCCGAGGGAGGATACTGTCATGAGATCCAATGCGGACCGAATCTTACTGGTGGAATGTCTGAGGAAAGCGACGGGCACCTGGTCTTTGGGGATACCGCAACCGTTATCTGTCACCCGGATAAAGGAAATTCCTCCGTCTTTGATCTCTACGGTAACAGCACTTGCACCGGCATCCACAGCGTTCTCTACCAGTTCCTTTACCACACTGGCGGGACGTTCGATTACTTCACCTGCTGCGATCTGATTGATTGTCTGCTGGTCCAATACTTTGATCTCTGACATCGTTTCCCTCCTTTCTCATGCCATTTTCGACATTCATCATTAGACTAAAGTTCTGCATTTACCAGCGATTTTTCAGACTGGTCTGCAGACGGTATAACGTATTCAGGGCATCGATGGGTGTCATAGATGACAGTTCCATCTCCTGCAGTTCTTTGATGATATCATCCTCTTTTACCGTATCAAATAAAGTGAGCTGAGTGAGATCAACCTCATCCATCTTCTGTACACGTTTTGTTTTTGTGTGCTGTGCCTGAATTCCTGCTATCTCCTTGGCACGAACCGTAATGTCTGCTTCCGAAAGTTCCTGTACCAATTCCTTCGCACGGTCCAAAACAACCTGCGGAACACCGGCCAGTTTGGCGACCTGAATACCGTAGCTCTTATCTGCACCGCCCTTAACAATCTTTCTTAAGAAGACAATGTCATCTCCCATCTCCTTGACCGCAACACAGTAATTGTTCACGCCCGGAAGATGACCTTCCAACTCGGTCAATTCATGGTAATGAGTTGCAAACAAAGTCTTTGCTCCTAACTGCTTCGGATTAGAAATATACTCCACCACCGCCCAGGCAATGCTCAGTCCGTCGAAGGTGCTTGTACCTCTACCAATCTCATCCAAAATAAGAAGACTGTTTTTTGTGGCATTGCAGAGAATATTCGCCACCTCGGTCATCTCTACCATGAAAGTACTCTGTCCGCTGGCCAAGTCATCCGACGCTCCAACACGTGTGAAAATCCGGTCGCAGATACCGATGTTTGCCTCTTTTGCAGGAACAAAGCTTCCAATCTGAGCCATCAGACAAATCAATGCAGTCTGACGCATATAGGTGGATTTTCCTGCCATATTCGGTCCGGTGATGATGGATATACGCTTGTTTCCGTTGTCCAAGTAAGTATCATTGGCGATGAAAAGATCATCTCTCATCATACGCTCAACTACCGGATGACGACCATCTTTAATATCAATGATGCCTTTTTCATTGATTTTCGGACGCACATAATTATATCTGGTGGCGACTACAGAGAGAGAACAGAGCACATCAATGCCCGCGATTGCCTTCGCAGTCTGCTGGATGCGAACAACTTCCTCGCCGATACGTCTTCGAATCTCGCAAAATAGATCATACTCCAAGACAAACAGTCTGTCCTCCGCACCGAGGATCATGTCTTCCAACTCTTTTAAACGAGGCATGGAGAAACGCTCAGCGTTCGTTAACGTCTGTTTACGGATATAATCGTCCGGAACCATAGAGAGGAAAGAATTGGTCACTTCCAGATAATAGCCGAACACTTTATTGTAACGAATGCGAAGATTTTTGATGCCGGTTCGCTCACGCTCGGCAGCTTCCAGCTCCGCAAGCCATTGCTTTCCTTCTGTCTTTGCACG
>JAFSBP010000097.1 GCA_017437205.1 Lachnospiraceae bacterium | reverse complement strand
TAGCCGCAGCCTCCGCGAAAGGAAGCTCTCCGTCAATGGTAAAGGTACGGTAAACCACGATGTTCGTCTTATCGTTTTGCTTATATTTAAGACCGATATAATACCAGCCGGATTTCTCTACCTTAATCTCATAATACAATGCCTGTCCGTTCTGGTTCCAGGTCTCACCGCCGATAACGCTCATTAACTTAACGTTAGGGGTGTAGGGAACAGCTTCCAGATCTCTTACACCGATGGGTCTGGATGCAGTGGTGTTCTTAAAGGTAATTCGCTCTGCCTCTACGGGGATCAACAGTCCTGCGGACTCCGTCTTCGGGAACTGTGCCTTATAAGTCTCGTAGTCAACCACCTCAGCAGGTGCAGTAACCTTGATATTTCCCATCAGCACAGAGGATTTCTCCATGGTAACGGTGATTTTGTTCGCGCCCTTCTCCAGGTAGAACAAAAGTGATTTCGTGCTGTTCTGGTTGATACCCTTCAACAGCTGTGTCTCCCAACCGTTGCGGATATAGGTATCCGGAGTGATCTCATTACCCTTCGCATCAGTGCGGAAAGGATACTCTTCACACTCATAATACTGGGACAGAACCAACTCACGCGCCTCAGAAAACTGATACGCATCATTTACCGTCACGCTGATGGTATGATTAACTGCTTTTTCCGACAAGCAGTAATAATCAACTGAAATTGCATATAAGCCCGCCTGTTCCGCGTCCACTTCGAACTCAAGAACACTACCGGGCTCCATCAGAAGCACATCTTTACCGTAATCTTTGGATTCTCCGGCCTTCACTACGGTTCCCGTAGATGTCTGTTTCACCGGATCGATCACATATTCTTTTCCACGAATAATCTTATAGCCTTCGGTTTCCCACTTTTTGCTGACAACAGCGAAGGTATCTTCCACCAATGAATCCGCCGTTACATCGTCCATGGAGCTTCGCTCCTCCGCCGGTTCCGACTTCGCCTCTGCGACAGAAAAATCTGTCGGCGCGGACGTTGTGAGAACACAAAGTATAAGAATTATCGCTATGATTTGTTTCAGAATTTTTTTACACATATCGACCATTCCTTTTAAACAGAAAACGGGTGTCTGCACTTATTCAGTTACGACACCCGCCTCCATTCTCTCTCAATAGAATTAATCTTTACGATTATTTAGTTGCATTATCGATAGCAACCTTCGCCTCGTTGATAAATCTGTTTGCCAGCGTATTCAACTGCTCAGCGTAGTCCTCGATGGACAACTCTCCGGCAATACACTTATCAATTACCGCACCCATACTAAGCTCTGCATCACCAACAGTGATTCCGGTCATACCATTCCATCTTGCGTTGGAGTAACCGGGAGCGAACTTGAATGCCTCAACCACGGAACCATTCGTGTTCAGACCGCGGAATGCTTCCTCAACGCCCTTAATGGGGAAATCCTTAAAGTAACGCTCAATGATCGCCTCATCCATGTTCAAAGGAAGAGTGGACCATGATACGCCGTCATCTGCTGCGTCCAGATCCATTCTGGTGTTGATACCCTGCTTGCCCCAGAACATGAACTTTACAAACTCCCATGCCTCCTGGGGATGCTCGGTGGTGGAAGCGATGAAGCAGTAGTCAGGAATAATAACGCTCTTTCCGTCTGCAAGACCAACAAACTCAACTTCATAGGGAAGACCGGTTTCCGGATTTACATAACCTTCACAACCCCAGGTTCCGTCATAC
>JAFSBP010000096.1 GCA_017437205.1 Lachnospiraceae bacterium | reverse complement strand
TATGTCTGGTGGAAAAAATCGAATCGTAGTCACTGAGCTTCCTTACGAAGTAAATAAGGCAAAGCTGGTGGAGAAGATAGCGGAATTGGTAAAGGATAAGCGCGTTGAGGGTATCACTGATCTGCGTGACGAGTCCGACCGAAGCGGTATGCGCGTAGTGATTGAGCTTCGCCGCGACGTAAATCCGAATATTGTTTTGAATCAGTTATTAAAGCACACCGAATTGCAGACAAGCTTTGGTGTAATTATGCTTGCGCTGGTAAACAATGAACCTCTTATTTTGAACCTTCTGGATATGTTGAAGCATTATCTGAAGCATCAGGAGGAGGTTGTTACCCGCCGTACCAAATATGATTTGAATAAAGCAGAGGAGCGCGCTCACATTTTGGAGGGTTTGCTCATTGCTTTGGATAATATTGATGAGGTTATCCATATCGTTCGTTCTTCCAGAACAACTCAGGAAGCAAAGCAAAGATTGTGTGAGCGCTTTGGTCTGACTGATGTTCAGGCTCAGGCAATTGTGGATATGCGTATCCGCGCTCTGACCGGTCTGGAAAGAGAGAAGCTGGAGAATGAGTACCGTGAGCTTCAGGCGAGAATTGCCGAGTTGAAAGCGATTTTGGCTGATGAAAAGAAATTGCTTGGCGTGATCAAAGAGGAATTGTTGATTATCGGTGCAAAGTTTGGCGATGAGAGACGTACTAAGATTGGCTTTGCTGCGGACGAGATGCGTATGGAAGATTTGATTGCAGATGATACCACCATCATTGCAATGACAAATTTGGGTTACATCAAGCGCATGAGTGAAAATAATTTCCGTGCTCAGCACCGTGGCGGTAAGGGAATTAAGGGCATGCAGACAATAGAAGAGGATTATATTACCGATCTGTTGATGACTACGACCCACCATTCACTGATGTTCTTTACCAATAAGGGTAAGGTTTATCGTTTGAAGACTTATGAGATTCCTGAGGCGGGACGTACTGCACGTGGTACAGCAATCGTCAACTTGATTCAGCTGACTTCCGGAGAAAAAGTAACTGCGGTAATTCCTGTGCGTGAATTCGAGGAAGACCATTACCTGTTCATGGCGACTAAGAGTGGTATGGTAAAGAAAACTCAGATTACTGAGTATCAGAATATCCGTAAAACAGGTATTCAGGCAATCAATCTGAAGGAAGACGATGATTTGATTGAAGTTAAGTTCACTGATGGCAAGAAGGATATTATTCTGGTCACAAAATTCGGTCAGTGCATCCGCTTCAATGAGGAGGATGTCCGTGCAACCGGCCGCGCATCTATGGGTGTAATTGGTATGAAGCTGTCTTCCGGTGACGAAGTAGTGGCAATGCAGATGGATACTCAGGGCGACGAATTGCTGATTGTTTCCGAGCGCGGTATGGGCAAGAGGACTCCAATGGATGAATTTACTCCTCAGCTGCGTGGAGGAAAGGGTGTAAAATGTTACAAAATCCACAGCAAGACCGGAAATATTGTCGGAGCAAAGGCAGTGAGAAATGATCAGGAACTGATGATCATCACTACCGAAGGAATTATCATCCGTATAAATGTATCTGATATTTCTGTTTTGGGTAGAATTACTTCCGGAGTGAAGCTGATAAATCTTGATATCGATAAAGATACTATGGTTGCCAGCATCGCAAAGGTAAAGGAAAATCCAAACAAGATGGAAGCTGACGGCAGCGAAGTGGAAGTTCATGAATAAAGTTTAAAAAATAGAGGGGCAGCTTACATCAGAATAAATTTGATGTTGGCTGCCTGATTTATAATAACTAAATTCGTTTCTTCCTAATATATATAGTGTCTAATTGCAGTAGAAAAACAAAATGTAGTATTTTGTGAGTGTTGTCTGATATTTTTGTGTATAAGTTTAATCGAAGATGGAAAACATAGGAAAAGAAAAGAGTAATTTTCCGTCATATGGGAGAATTAAAAAAATGCAAAAAAGGGATTGACAGACAAAAGAAAGTCTTGTATAATGGCAAATGCGTTTAATGACGTATCATATGGAGATTTTGAATTCGGAGAAATACTCAAGAGGCCGAAGAGGCGCCCCTGCTAAGGGTGTAGGTCGGGCAACCGGCGCGAGGGTTCAAATCCCTCTTTCTCCGCTCTTCCTAAGATGCGTCATTTTGCTTTCAAAAAAGCAGTTCATTAAAAAAACTTTTAAAAAATAAAAAAAGTTGTTGACAAATGAAAAACGCTGTGCTATTATAAGTAAGCTGTCGCCGAGAGCGACACGAAAAGCACCTTGATAACTGAACAGCATGACCAACCCTGAACGATTCTAAGAATTAAGTTCAGAAGAACAAAAACCAAGTAAAGTATGGATTTTCTTAAATAGCCAGCAGGCTTGTGAGAATCCAGGAAACAAACATTTCAATATGAGAGTTTGATCCTGGCT
>JAFSBP010000095.1 GCA_017437205.1 Lachnospiraceae bacterium | reverse complement strand
CAAATCCGTAGGCCGTCTTGTCCGCCAACGTACCGATGGTTCCGGCGCGGAAGGTGTGACCTGTACCGAAAATAACCTCGGTGTAGTCATGAGCATGGCTCTGATACTCGCCGGAGAAGTTCAGGTCGATATCCGGCTCCTTATTGCCCTTGAAACCAAGGAAGGTCTCAAAGGGAATGTCAAAGCCCTCTTTATTTAACGGATGGCCACAGACAGGGCAATTCTTGTCGGGCATATCACAGCCCGCACCGCCGCCGTAGGCCTTCACCTCGTCTGAATCAAAGTCCACATAGTAACACTCAGGGCATATGTAATGAGGGCTCAGGGGATTTACCTCAGTGATATCCGCCATGGTCGCCACGAAGGATGAACCGACAGAACCACGGGAACCCACCAGATAACCGTCCTCATTGGACTTGGTCACCAGCTTCTGCGCGATAATATACATTACGGCAAAGCCGTTGCTGATAATGGAGTTCAGCTCACGCTCCAACCGCTCCACCACGATATCCGGCAGTTTCGGTCCGTACAGCTTGTGAGCATTGCGGTAGCACATATCACGAAGGTCTTTGTCTGAGTTTTCGATGACCGGCGGACACTTGTCCGGGCGCACCGGTGCAATTTTCTCGCACATTGCCGCAATCTTGTTCGTATTGGTGATAACCACCTCTCGCGCTTTCTCCGCACCGAGGTAAGCAAACTCGTCCAGCATCTCCTGCGTGGTACGCAAATAAAGGGGCGCCTGATCATCCGCGTCCTTAAAGCCTTTGCCCGCCATGATGATGCGGCGGTATACCTCATCCTCCGGATCGAGGACATGTACATCACAGGTCGCTGCCACCGGCTTATTAAACTGTTCACCCAGCTTCACGATCTTTCGGTTTAAGTCCCGCAGATCCTCGTCGGTCTTCGCCTCATAGCGGTCGCTGCGCAGCATGAAGGCATTGTTGCCGATGGGCTGAATCTCTAAGTAATCGTAAAAATTCACGATGCGGGAAAGTTCCTCGTCGGAAACACCTCTCACCACCGCACCAAACAATTCTCCCGCCTCGCAGGCAGAGCCAACGATCAGTCCGCTGCGGTATTTCTGCAGCACACTCTTCGGAATGCGGGGCTGTCGCGCATAATAGTCAATATGCGCCATGGACACCAGGCGGTACAGATTGATTCGCCCCTCGTCGGTAGCTGCCAGAATGATCACATGGTAGGTGGGCAATTTCTTGATTGCCTCGTCCGTCATGGTACTCATGGAGTTCACTCCGGTCATATCCTCGATGCCTTTTTCCTTCAGCATCTCCAAAAACTTCTGATAAATCAGCGCCGTACACTCCGCATCGTCCACCGCACGATGATGATTCTCCAGAGACACACCCAACTCTTTCGCCACCACATCCAGCTTATGTTTTCTCAGATCAGGGAGCAAAATACGAGAGAGTCCCACGGTATCCACAATCGTGGGGGCGTAAGGCAGCCCCATGCGCTTTGCATTGGCCTCGATAAATCCGGTGTCGAAGGAGGCATTGTGGGCAACAATCACCGCATCTTTACAAAACTCCAGAAACTTCGGCAGAATTTTCTCAATCTTCGGCTGACCGATGAGCATTTGATCGGTGATGCTGGTCAGTTCCTCAATCTTCGCCGGAATCGGCTCACAAGGGTCCACAAAAGTGGAGAATCGGTCAACGATCTCCCCGTTCACCAGTTTCACCGCGCCGATCTCAATGATCTTGCAGCTCACCGCACTGAGGCCCGTGGTCTCAATATCAAAGACAACCGTAGGTACGGACAATGGCTGGCCTTTACTGCGGACAACCACTTCCTTCAAATCATCCACCAAATAACCTTCCACACCATAGATCACCTTGAAAGGATCCTTGTTGTCGACCACATGGAATGCCTCGGTAAATCCCTGCACACAGCCATGGTCGGTGATTGCCAGTGCAGACATCCCCCACTCCTTAGCACGGTTTAAGAGATCCTTCACCTCTGCCACACCGTCCATATCACTCATCTTCGTGTGGCAGTGGAGCTCAACACGCTTTTCTTCGCAGGTATCCATTCGCTTGTTGACCTCAATCTGGCCACGACGAATACCGGTCACGGAGCTGACCACCATCTCATTGTCAAACTTATCAATATCCAACATACCGCGCACGCGAAGAGCCGCGCCCTTCTTCACAAAGCCCAACACCTCGTCCTTCTGCTCCTCCTTGAGGAACATCTTTACCGTCACGGTATCGGTAAAATCGGTCACGTCGAAAACCAAAATCGTCTTTCCGCTGCGCAGTTCTCTCGCCTCCAGCGCAATGACCTGACCGTTGATCACCACCGCACCCATCTCAGGGGTAATGTCACTGATGGACGTGGAATGATCGTCGAAATCATATCCAAACAGCACATCGTCATTTTTCGGTTTCTTCTTGAAGGCGGATTTTCGGTTGCCAAAGCCGTCCTTGCCGCCGAATTTGCTACCCTGACCGGAACTCTGACCGCTTGCATTTGCGGATTTGGAAAACTGACCGGCCGCAGTTCCGGCAGATTTTGCCGACTGACCATTGTTCGCCCCGGCACCGCTTCCGGCTTTTGCCGTTTTAGCTGCTCCGGCTGCGCTCGCCCCACTCTGGGCATCTCCTGGCTCCGCGGATTCATCAAGCACCAGCATACCATCCTCGCCGACGGTCTTTCCGGCGCGGCGCAGAATCTCCTCCGCCTGGCGACGCTCCTCTGCGGAATTGTCTGTCTTATTCTTCACCGCCTCATATTGAAAACGCACGTCCAGATCAACGTCGCAGCGCTCAATGAAAATCTTTTCCAGAATGCGCTTCAGCTCACCGGCCTTACTGCGAGCCACCAGCGCATCATCCAAATGCATCAGACATACATGGGCGTCCGTAAACTCCCAACGGGACT
>JAFSBP010000094.1 GCA_017437205.1 Lachnospiraceae bacterium | reverse complement strand
CTTGATACCTGTGATATACGGATTTCTCCGCACTTTGTGCTCCCGAAATCCTGAAAACATTCGAAATCCGCCCTATTCGGGCTACTTTCTCATGTTTTTTGGGTCCCAAAGTCATGCATTTCCATGCGAGCATGAAACGCATGACCTTTTGACCCTTATATCTTCACGCTGACCGTCACGCCATCCCCGATGGGAACGATCGCTGTCTGCAAATCCGGACGATGCTTGAGCTCATACAAATATTCTCTCATCCGGGCATGGATTGTCCGGTTTCTTCTGGTCACCGCAAAACGGGACTCAATGAGATCTCCGTCCTGAAGCACATTGTCCGAGATGAGCACTCCGCCGACAGCAAGAAGTCTCATTACTTTTGGCAAAAAGTGAATATACTGCCCCTTCGCTGCATCCATAAAGATCAGATCGTAGGCCTCATCCAAACCATCCAACACCACAGCGGCATCGCCCTCAATCAGGGTAATACGCTCCTCCATCCCGGCTCTTTTAAAATTTTCTCTGGCAATGGGTATCCGCTTTTCATATTTTTCAATGGTAGTGATATGTCCGCCCTCCGGCATATGCTCCGCCATCAGCAGCGCAGAATAGCCGACCGCAGTGCCCACTTCCAGTATCCGCAATGGCCGTTTCATCTCCACCAGCGTCTTTAAAAATGCGGCTGTCTCCTTTCGGATGATCGGTACAAAAGAATCCCTGGCTTCTCTGGCGACAGCCTGCAGAATGGGGCTGTCACCGTTTTCCAGGGAATTGATATACGTTATCGCACGTTCGTCAATCGTCATGTCACTTCTCCGCAGGCGTAGATAGTACGCCAAGTATTTCCAACGTCGTCATATTACTGTGCAGCTGATGCACTCCCGCATAAATATCTTTATCGTAGATGATCTTTTGTAGCACAAATACCACCTCGTTGGAAATCAGTTCTTTTTCTTTCAGCCGTTCGGCAACCGATATCGCAGACTCGCCCACCGTCACCGAAAACTCAACTGCGATCTCCACACCGTCCTTCTGCCTCTCGTTGAAGAGATCATACCCAAGGCGAAACAGTTCCCTTGACAGGGAAACCACCAAGATGGCAACAATCAGAAGCAGCGAAAGGCGCAGTCCGACCATGATTATTTGCTTTAATATTTCTTTCTGTCGTTTTTTACGCCCACTTTTCTTCTGCTTCATCGACAGCCCTCCGATGTGTTACTACAGATCGACCTCCATAATGATCGGGATGATCATGGGACGGCGCTTCATCTTCTTCCAGAGGAAATCACTCAAGCTGTCACGAACCACAGACTTAAGTCTGCCCCAATCGCAGATGCCCTGGGACATACACACATCAACCGCATTCGAAACAACAGCATGTGACTCTTCCATCAGATCCTCCGACTCTCTCACATAGACGAAACCGCGTGATACGATATCCGGTCCTGCCAAAAGCGTACAGGTGTAACGATTGATGGTCATCACCACGATGATAATACCATCCTTCGCCAGTGTCTGACGATCTCTCAGAACAATGTTTCCCACGTCGCCAACACCGAGACCATCCACAAGGATACTTCCGGTCTGCACATGTCCGGCTACCTTCGCGCTCTCATCATCAAGCTCCAGCACATCGCCGGAACTCATAATAAATATATTTTCCTCCGGTATTCCCATCGCCGCCGCGATTTCTGCGTTCGCCTGCAAATGACGGTACTCGCCATGAACCGGGATCGCGTACTTCGGCTTCACCAGTGAATAAATCAGTTTCAGTTCTTCCTTACATGCATGTCCGGACACATGGGTATCCTGATAAATCACCTTTGCACCCTTCGCGGACAGTTCATTTATGATTTTAGCTACAGCCTTCTCGTTTCCGGGAATCGGTGTGGAGCTCAAAATAATGGTATCATTCTTATTAATGGAGACCTTCCGGTGGATATCCGAAGCCATACGCGACAGTGCCGCCATAGACTCTCCCTGACTTCCGGTGGTAATGAGCACCGTCTGCTCCGGAGGGTAATTCTTCAACTGTTCAATGTCAATCAGGGTATTCTCCGGAATGTTAAGATATCCCAGCTCCCCTGCCGTGCCAATGATATTCACCATACTGCGGCCTTCCACCACGATCTTTCTGCCGTAGCGGCTGGCAGTGTTAATAATCTGCTGCACACGATCCACATTTGACGCAAAGGTCGCAACAATGATCCGTCGGTTCACATTATCCGCAAACAGATTATCAAAGGTCTTTCCTACCGTCTTCTCCGACATGGTAAAACCTTCGCGGATCGCATTCGTGCTATCGCTCATCAAAGCGAGCACGCCCTTTCTGCCCAACTCCGCAAAGCGCTGAAGATCAATGGAATCACCAAACACCGGTGTGTAATCAACCTTAAAGTCACCGGTATGCACGATGGTTCCCACCGGCGTGGTGATTGCCAGCGCACAGGCATCTACAATACTGTGATTCGTGCGGATAAATTCAATTTTAAAACATCCCAAAGTGATAACCTGACCGTACTTCACAACTCTGCGCTTTGCAGACTTCGTCAGGTTGTGTTCCTGCAATTTGTGCTCAATGATGCCCATGGTCAGCTTCGTCCCGTAAACAGGAACAGCTATCTTCTGCAACACGTAGGGCAGCGCACCGATATGATCCTCGTGACCATGGGTGATTACAAAGCCCTTTACCATATCCAGATGTTCCTCCAGATAGGTGATATCCGGGATAACCAGATCAATTCCCAGCATATCATCACTGGGAAAGCTCAAGCCACAATCCACAACAACAATACTGTCCTCATAGCGAAAGGCAGTAATATTCATTCCAATTTGTTCCAAACCGCCGAGAGGAATAATCTGCAGTCTGGGTCTTTTTTCGTTCATCAACTTCTTCGCACCTCCATCTGAGGGCGGCAGTTACTCATCTTACACTGTTCTGATTCAGGATAAGATTTCTGTATCCAAATCGCTCAATAACTCGTTAAAAATCTTCGACAGATACTCCAGCTCGTCGTCATCCTCCACGATCTCGTACAGTGCTTCGCTGTCCTCACTCCCGGATGTGTCCTTCAGAATGTACGCGTCCCCATCGTCTGCCTGTGAATCAGATACCAGTAAATAGTTCAAGCCGCCAATTCTAGTCTCTTCAATTACATAAAATCTGATTTCTTCCCCGTCGTCCGAGGTCAAAATTATTTCTTCGTTCATGCTAAACCTCTTGTTCTCCCTTCGCCGCAAATGCAAGCGAATCCAGATATCCCTGCAAAATCAATGATGCTGCAATCATATCCACGTAATTTTTCTTTTTTTCTCTGGAGAGTCCGGCCTCATCCATGGCATTATCCGCCGCCACGGTAGTCAGACGCTCGTCCCATAAAATTACCGGAAGCCCTGTACGGCGCTCAAGCTTTTCCTTAAAGGCCTCCGATTTTTGTGCACGCTCTCCGATTGTATTATCCATATGTTTGGGATATCCCAACACAAAGGTATCTACCTCGTACTGCTTCGCCAGTTCTTCGATTCTGGCAAGTGTACGACGCAGTTTATCCTCACTCTCACGCCGAATGATCTCTACGCCCTGCGCAGTGATCCCCAGCGGATCGCTGACTGCCACACCAACTGTTTTGGATCCCAGATCCAGTCCCATGATACGCATGTGGTTACCCTTCCAGTTTATTCTCAATATAGTACCGCATCAATTCTTCCAGAAGCTCGTCCCGCTCTACTTTCATAATCAAACTGCGCGCGTTATCATAGCTGGTGACATAGGTCGGATCTCCCGACATAATGTAACCAACCACCTGATTGATCGGATTATATCCCTTTTCCTTCAACGCGGCATAGACACGTTCAAGGATAACGCTGACCTGAGTATGTGTCTCGGGCTCATTCTGTACAAACTGTGTTCTGTGTATCTCACCCATTTTATCACGTCCTTATTTCTGGTGATTTCATTTTACTCTATAATCGCAAATTCGGCAAGTGCTTTTCTGCAATTCGTGATTTTATATTTCTTAATCTTTTGTGAAATGATGCTTTTCCCCCACTTTTTGGTCATTTTTCGACCATAAGGAGAACATCTTTCGTCAGAAATTCTTTAAAAATGCCGTTTACTGTCTCTCCTGCTCCCTTTTCGGTAATTACCGCCCCACGGACATACTCCGGTGTGAAACCGGTCATATAACGCACACCGTCAATCTCTATCGGCTCCTCCAAGAGAAGTGTCTGCCTGAGCCCCAGCTTTCTCTCACGGTAAGCTCTTGACATCCGCTCTTCAGCGTCCAGCAAACAATGACTGCGCTCGCCCTTCACCTTTTCCGGCACCTGATCCGGCATGGATGCGGCTCTGGTTCCCTTTCGCACAGAATATTTGAACACGTGCATCTCATAGAATCCGATCTCCTCCACATACTTCGCCGTCTCAGAAAACTCTTCCTCCGTCTCACCGGCAAATCCGGCGATCACATCGGTGGTAATGGCAGGATCATCATAATGTGCTCTCAAAATCTCACAGCCGCGACGGTATTCATCCGTCGTGTAGCGGCGGTTCATCCGCTTCAAAGTCGCATCACAACCACTCTGCAAAGAGAGATGGAAGTGTGGGCAGACCTTTTTAAGCCCCGCCAGCTCACTCACAAACGCCTCGGTCACGATCCGGGGTTCCAGCGAGCCCAACCGAATCCGCCCGATGCCGGGAATCTCGTGAACCGCTTTGATCAGTTCCAAAAGATGAGGAGCGTTTTCTTCTTTT
>JAFSBP010000093.1 GCA_017437205.1 Lachnospiraceae bacterium | reverse complement strand
CTTACGCTGCAGCTAAGGGTGGTCTTAAGATGCTTACAAAGAACATCGCAGCTGAGTACGGTGAGTTCAATATTCAGTGTAACGGTATCGGACCCGGCTACATCGCTACCCCTCAGACTGCACCTCTTCGTGAGATCCAGCCCAACGGCGAGAGACATCCTTTCGATAAGTTTATCATCGCAAAGACTCCCGCAGCTCGCTGGGGAACTCCCGAAGATCTGGCAGGTCCCGCAGTATTCCTCGCTTCCGATGCATCTGACTTCGTAAACGGACACATTCTGTACGTAGACGGCGGTATCCTTGCTTACATCGGAAAGCAGCCGTAATTGAACAAAAATAGGTTTAAAGAGCGCCGGGTGAGTGATCACCCGGCGTTAATCATTTTATCTTTTCTCCAGTCACCACTCACAGCGGAGCGTTCCATCCTCTTCTCTCACAATCTTCGTACCGTAAGGCTCGCACATCTTCGCCAAATACTCTGCAATCTCCGGATTGTCACTGAATCTCGGCAGACCGGTCTCCGATCCGTGTCCGTCCATCTTCATCTCAATGGGCATCAGTGTTATCTTCGTAAGCTTCGTTCCTTCTGTCTCCCAGCAGGGAATCACTGCACGGAACATGCGGGGATCTGTCATCAAGCCCACCGTGAAATCTTTTGAGCGCTTTTTCAGCAGTTCATGCACCGTTGACGCGGAGGTCAACCCGTGCTTCGCGAAAAAGTCTTCCGGCGCCACTTCCACATTGTAAAGCTGAAGCACAAAGTCACCCAGCGAATAGAAAATCGGGCAATCCTTGTAAACCTCTATCGGGCGGAGCAGATGAGGTCCGTGACCGACGATGGCATGCGCTCCCGCATCGATACAGCGGTGTGCAAATTCCTTCAGAAACTCAGAGGGACTCTCCTTCTCTGTTCCGCTGATCTGGTGGGAGTGCACGGAAATCATGATATAATCCGCCTGAAGCTTTGCCTCATAGATTGCTTTCTCCACACGAGCCATATCGGCCTCGTTTACCTTCATCACAAAACGTGATTCCTCTCCCAGTTTGAATCTGAGCTCACCCAGTTCCGCTTCACCGTCGGGAAGTTCGGGAAAATAGCCTTCTTTTCTGGTAATCTCCTTCGACGCATTGATATTGGTCTCCTTCGCAATCCGCTTGATGATTTCCAAATCTTCTTTCGGAAGCTCAATATGCTTTTCAATTCGCAGACCATTGATTCCAGGTCTTCCCGGAAATCTCGGCGACTGCTCTCCCGCCATCATGGACGGATCAAAGGAGGAGTTTACCGCAATCAGTGCTACCCGGCCATTCTTCGTCTCCAGATATACCGGTGCCGAGGCTTCTGCCAGGTTTCTTCCCACACCTCCGTGAACCAATCCGCTCTCCTCCAGTGCTTCCAGCGTAAGCTCCAGACCGTCATAGGAGAAATCCAGCGCATGGTTGTTATTAAAGCTGGTCATATTGAACCCAAAGGGACGGATGTCGTCGAGTACCTCCGGATTTGTTCTGATGTAGGTACCGCCGCTGAACTGGGATCCACAAGCCTCACCCACATGGTTCAATGTAGTCTCCAGATTAAAAAACCTTGCGTCGCCCTGTTTGATAAACGGTGCCAGCTCATCAAAGCCCTCATATCCCTCAAAAATCCGCTTCTGAATGATCATGTCACCTACTGCTGTAAATTTCATTGTCTCATCCCTCCACGATTCTTTCCATAATCTTGATCGCCTTCACAAGGCCGGATACTAAAGATGCCTTCTCCACCCACTCCTCACGGGTGTGCGCTCCGCCACCGGTATACACACCGATACAGATTGCCGGGATTCCCAGGGAAAGAGGGATATTGCAGTCTGTGGATGAGGATCTGTAAACGATTTCCTGTCCGGCCACTTCCAAAGTGATCTCACTCATCATCTTGCGCAAATCATTCAGCTTTTCATCCTCGATGTTGCTGCAGGGTCTGTCTCCGATGAGATCCACCTTCACTCCCACCTTGTCGGACTTTGCCTCTGCAAAAATCTTCTCAAATTTCTCCTGCATGATTGCCAGACACTCTCTGTCGCTGGAGCGGTATTCGCAGAGCATCTTTGCGCTCTGCGCAATGGTATTCACAGAGGTTCCTCCGGAAATACCGCCTACATTGTAAGTGGTCTTCGTTCCTTCTTTCTGCGGAACCTGGATTTTGTAAATTTCCGTGATAATCTTTGCCAGCTCAGCAATTGCGTTTGCATTGCCAAACTTTCCGTAGGAGTGACCGCCCTCGGTCGTCACCTCCACCTCATAGCGGTGGGAGCCTGCGCATTTGTCCGCACAGCTATACAATGAAGCGCCGTCGAAGGAGATAAACTGTGCGATTCTTCCCTCGAAGTCTTTAAACAATTGTCTGGTTCCCTTTAAGTTTCCAAGGCCCTCCTCGCAGGAATTGCAAACCAACAGAAGTCCTTTCGGCGCACTGATTTTCTTCTCCAGCATATATTTCGCCAAAGCTAACAGTACAACCACGCTCGCCGTGTCATCACCGACGCCCGGACAATGCACTTTCTCACCGTCATCCACGTAAGGCATGGGCTCCAGATCCGGAAATACAGTGTCAGTATGTGCCACAACGATGGTCAGCTCATCGCTGCCTTCTGCATTGATCGGGAAGATTACGTTTAACGCCTCATCAATGTAAACGCCCTCTGCACCCACATTCTCAAGCCACTTCTTGCAGTATTCTGCCCTCTTGTGCTCCAAATGGGACGGCGCAGGAATCGCACAAAGCTCTTTCAGTGTCTCATACATCAATGCTGTATTTTCTTCTACGAATGTCTTCATCATCTCTATCTCTCCTTAAGTTTATATAATGTACAACACCTTCAAAGTAAAATATAAACGCTTTCTACACAATTGTAAACAACTGTCTAAATTTGTGTTGCACAATCTTTCACGATGGGGTAAAATAGAAAAAACTGATGTATGAGGAGAATATACCGTGGAAATTCTACAGCTCAGATATTTTTATGAAAGTGCCAGACAGGAAAGCTTTGCCAAGGCTGCGGAGAAATATATGGTTCCCGCCACCTCTGTCTCCGCCTCCGTAAAACGATTGGAAAAGGAACTGGGGTGCGAGCTCTTTCATCGCTCCTGCAACCGGATTTCACTGAACGATAATGGCAAGCGACTTTTAACATCTCTCTCAAAGATTTTTGATGAGTTAGACCAGACTGTTAACAGCCTGACCTCTGCCACCACAGATACCCGCGAAATCAAGATGCTTGTCCGAGCCATGAGAAACGTGATTACCG
>JAFSBP010000092.1 GCA_017437205.1 Lachnospiraceae bacterium | reverse complement strand
TTCCGGTTTGATATGAAAAAATCGTAAGAAGTGTAATGTAAATAAACGCTCAATCAAAAACGGTACTGCTAAAAGTGATTTTTCACTTCCTGCAGTACCGCTATTTTTTAACTACATCGCCAGTTTCCGAATATCCGGATTCTCATCCATAATCTTCAGACAATCGTCAAACGGAATTTTTCCGGTCATCTTCACTGAAAGTTCAAGCGCTATGTACTCTTCATCGGATCTCGTAATCTTGCAGTCCAGTACATTCGTCTTGTATTTTTCCAAAATGTCCGTCAGAATCTTTCTCATCTCCGGCGTATCTTTCATCTCCACCTCTATATCGTGAGTAGAATATGCGTCATCACCCACATGGAGCTTATGAAAAATCAAATTCAGCAACAACACAACGAGTGTCGCAAACAGTCCGATCGGATACATTCCTGCTCCAATCGCCATGCCAATGGCGGAAATCGCCCAGATACCAGCCGCTGTGGTCAATCCTTTGATCGTGCCTCCTTTGACAAAGATAACACCTGCACCCAGGAAACCAACACCGCTGACTACCTGTGAAGCAATACGGGACACATCCGCTCCTCTGGAACTTTCATAAAGCTCTCCGGCGCTGGTCGTAATATCCGCAAACGCATATTTTGAAAGAATCATCATCACAGCAGATGCAGCTGCAATGACACAGTGTGTACGAATACCCGCCGCTTTCTGACGCTTCGTTCTCTCCAGGCCGATCAGCAGTCCGCAAAATGTTGCCACAACAATTCGCAAAAACATCTCCGGATAGTACGTCCAAGGAAAATTCGTGTGCATCAATTCCAATAGTTCAGTAAATTCACCCAACATATTCACAACTCCATTTTTAAAATCAGTTTAACTCAATGTTAAATTTATGTTATATGCTGATTATTATAGCAGTTGTTTTTCTTCGTGTCAAATACTTCCTGACACTAATTTGCTGAATTTCTGTAGTAATTAATCAGACATCCGTCCAGAATGATCTGACGCTCATCGTCGGTCAACTCTCCCAGCTTCACGGTAAACTTCTTCACGGCATCTCCCGTCAAAGCATACGCTGCAATCTCCGGAGTCTTCTCCTCTACTGCTTTGCGAATACCCGGAATATACAGATAATCCTCCAGCTTAAAGGGAAGATCACCCTCCTCAATCACAAAAGGAAGCATTCCCCAATTGATCAGATTGGAGCGATAACGCTTTGTTGCATACTCATTAGCCACATTTGCCCAGCCACCGAGCACCTTCTGACAGGATGCCGCCTGCTCTCTTGCAGATCCGTCACCCGGCTTTACTGCAAAGATGGTGCTTCCGATTCCGATACCAGAAAGATCGGTTCCGGGGAAATTCTTCTGAATAATCTCATAAACTGCTGTAAGCTCTCCGCAAGCCTGAACTGCAGCCATCTGACCGCCTGTTTCCCGGGCAACCTCTGCCTTCTGTACCGCCTTTGCTCTTCCCACATAGGCGGGATCTTTTCTGGACAAAGCAAATTCTGCTAGTCCCAAAGGATTTGAGCGGAAAGAAGAGGTCTCTCCGGAAGGAATCAACTCATCGGTGGTCGTTACCGGATCATGAATCTCAGAAACCACTTTGAGCAGCAGGTTATCCGTCAATGCGCACATTGCGGGCCAGTCCTTAATATTCGGTCCAAACTGAATTTCCGTAGACTCGTCTGCCACACCCTTGCTATCAAACACACGCCCCTCATAAATGGTATGATCAAAGTAATACTTTTTCTTTCCAAAATCTGCATCCACCTCGGTCGCCGGAGTCAAATAACCCTTATTCGCCGCCGTTGCCGCAATTGAACGGGCATCCATCAATGCAACCGATGCCACCTGACCGTTCTGAACCTTCGATCCTTCACGGTTAGGGAAGTTTCTCGTAGAATGACGAATACTCAGCGCTCCGTTCGCCGGTGTATCTCCCGCTCCAAAGCAAGGACCACAGAACGCAGTCTTTAATACAGCTCCTGAAGCCATCAGACTCATCGCTGCACCATTCTTCATCAGTTCCATCATGATTGGTGTGCTGGCAGGATATACACTTAAGGTAAATGCCTCCGCACCGATATTTGTTCCCTTCAAGATATCCGCTGCAGCACAGATATTTTCATAGCCGCCACCTGCGCAGCCGGCAATAATGCCCTGCTCCACATAAAGGCGTCCGTCTTTCACTTTATCACGCAGAGAATAGGTAATCTCATCGCCAAGGCTCACTCTCGCTTTTTCCTCAGTCTCTGCCAAAATATCCATCAGATTGGCCTGAAGCTCCTCTATGGTATAAGTATTGCTGGGATGGAACGGCAATGCGATCATCGGTTTCACCTTATCCAGTTCAACCACGATCACGCTGTCATAATATGCTCCGTCTTCCGGCTTTAACTCCGCATATGCATCCTCGCGTCCGTGAAGCGTCAGCCAATCCTTCACTTGCGTATCCGTCTCCCAAATAGATGACAGGCAGGTGGTCTCGGTGGTCATTACATCCACACCAATACGGAAGTCCACAGACAGGTTTGCAACACCCGGGCCAAAGAACTCCATCACCTTATTCTTCACGAAGCCCTCTTTGAACACCGCACCAATAATCGCCAGTGCAACGTCCTGAGGACCAACACCGGCCTCAGGCTTTCCAGTCAGATATACACCGACTACCTGAGGAAGCTTAATATCATAAGTTCTGCCGAGAAGCTGCTTTACCAACTCAGGTCCACCCTCGCCCACTGCCATGGTACCCAATGCTCCGTAGCGTGTGTGACTGTCGGAACCAAGAATCATCTGCCCACAGCCCGCCATCATCTCTCTGGCGTACTGGTGGATGACCGCCTGATGAGGAGGCACATAAGCTCCACCATACTTTTTCGCGCAGGTGAGTCCAAACATATGGTCATCCTCATTAATCGTTCCGCCAACCGCACACAGACTGTTGTGACAGTTAGTCAGAACATAGGGCATAGGAAACTTCGTAAGACCGCTAGCTCTGCAGGTTTGAATAATTCCCACATATGTAATATCATGAGAGATCAATTTATCAAAGCGAATCTGAAGCGCCTTTGCATCTCCCGACGTATTATGTTTCTGCAAAATACGGTAGGCCATCGTGCCTGCCGCGCCTTTGTTTATTCCCTCTGCTGCAGGTAACGTCTGCACCAGATTTCCACCAATATAATACATTCCCTGCTGATACAATTTGACCATGATGTCCTCCTCGATGTAAGTCAATAACTACATTTAAATTACACAATAAACTTTTTAATTTTTTCAATCACTTCCTGCTCATGATCTCCATAAATCACCAATTCCAACGGTGCCGACAGATCTAAGCTGAAAATTCCCATGATAGACTTTGCATCCACGACATAGCGTCCGTTCTTTAAGTCCAAATCATATTCACAAGTAGCAATTGCGTTAACAAACGCACGAATTTCATCTACGCCGCCTAAGCGGATCATCAATGTTTTCACTTTTACCACACTCCTCTATTATCTTCCATACTTGGGCAGCATCTTTACCACGGAAGGTGCCACACGGCGCATCGCCTGAAGCATCTCCTCCTCAGGATCGAAAAATACCTTTTCCTTGCCCTTTTCACCGTTTACGATCATGACATACGTGTCTTTTCCCATTACGCCTGCGGAAAAGTCTTTCACGTTCTTCGTCTCCTGTCCGGGAGTTCTGTACTCACTGTGATGGCAGAAAGAAATCACTCTGTCTATCTTACAGGTATAAATCTTCTTTCTACGGCTCGTGGTCATGCGGGTAACCACCAACTCATCACCGTTAAACACATACTCCATCAGACATCCCAGCTTATTCGTGTAAAGATAGGTATAAATCCCCACAGCCAAAAACGGCACCAAAAATATCAGGCTTAACGTGAGAAAGGTCAGTACTGCTAATACTACACAGATTACTCCTAATATTGTCTTCATCCGGTTTTCACTCTGCGTTATTTCCCTTTTCACCAGCTGCTCAACATATACTTCCATTTGTCCTCCATTCTGCAGTGCTTTTCGACTGCAACCCGCTCTTATATAATAATTTCATCCCGCACATACAGACCGGACCACTGCCGCATGTCTGCACTGCGTCATTTTAAATCATTATACAACGGATTTTACTTTGCCACAAGCCCGAAAACGAAAAGTTCTTAAATCCTTAATAATTTTTTTGCCTTATCTTCTCTTCCGCGACAATTGACAATTCCGCCCTTATCATCTAAAATACGGTTATCATTTCGGGAGGCAGCAAATATGAAGCGTTTTACAGTTACCGACTTTTGTCATCAATTTATATCTAATCACATCGGGGCAGGCGCCTTTTGTGTTGACGCCACCGCAGGCAACGGGCATGACACAGAATTTTTATGTCGCCTGGCAGGTAATTCCGGAAGAGTGCTGGCCTTTGATATTCAACCGCTGGCTATCAAGAATACACGCGACCGTCTCATACGCCTCGGCCTTGACCACATCGGAACAGTGATTTTGGACAGCCACGCCCACCTTGCGAATTATGTCTCGCCAAACTGCGCAGACTGTATTATGTTTAATTTTGGTTATCTGCCCGGCGGGGATCACCAAATGTCCACCAAACCGGAAACCAGTTTATCTGCAGTTCAACAGGGGTTAGAGTGTCTGAAGCCCGGCGGACTGATGAGTCTTTGCATCTACAGCGGCGGTGACACCGGTTTTGAGGAAAAAAATTCTTTGCTCTCCTTCGTCACCGATCTTGATCCAAAAAACTATCTGACCATTGTTTCCGAATACGCCAACCGTTCGGGAAACCCGCCGATTCCGGTCTTTATTTTTAAAGAAGTTCGTTAAAAAAACATATTTTTCGCATTTTTTTGTTGACTATGACATATTAGTGTGATAAACTATTTCCAATTTTACAAGCTTCACAATCAAAAGATTGTTATTGTTACAACCTTTTGATTTAGAATAGATGATTTTATCGCATTTGTCAAGGAGGTTTTTTATGGAACACACAATCCCTAATCTTGATTCTGAGCTAGAAGTCTTATATAAGCGTTGTCCTTCCGGACGCATCGATCCCGCTCTTTACGATTTTCACGGAGTAAAGCGCGGACTTCGCGAGCCCAATGGCCGCGGTGTTCTCACCGGTCTCACGGAAATCTCCGATGTAAACGGAACAAAAATGGTAAACGGGCAAAAAGTCTCCTGCGAGGGCGAACTGTTTTATCAGGGATATAATATTCATGATCTCGTAAACGGATTCTCTCACCGCCGCTTTGGATTTGAGGAAGCCATTTATCTTCTTTTATTCGGTGAGCTTCCCAGCAAGAGCGAGCTGGAGGAGTTGGTACTGGTCATGAGTGAATTCCGCGAGCTTCCTGACAAATTCACCCGCGATGTCATTATGAAGGCTCCCACGGCCGACATGATGAACACCTTGCAGCGAAGCGTTCTCACTCTGTATTCCTATGATGATAACCCGGATGACATCTCCATCCCTAACGTTCTGCGTCAGTCCTTGCAGCTGATCTCACAATTTCCTCTGATCTCGCTGTACGGCTATCAAGCTTATCGTCACTATTATTTAAATAAAAGTCTGATCATCCGACGCCCGAAGAAGGAACTGTCCACTGCGGAGAACATGCTCCGCCTGCTGCGTTCCAACGGAGAATACACCGAGCTGGAAGCAAAGGTTCTTGACGTTGCGCTGGTTCTTCACGCAGAGCACGGCGGCGGTAACAACTCTACCTTTACCACCCACGTTGTCACCTCCACCGGAACCGACACCTACTCTGCGATTTCTGCTTCCCTGGGATCCCTTCGCGGTCCCAAGCACGGCGGTGCAAACCTTAAGGTTCAGCAGATGTTCGCTCATCTGAAAGAGAATGTAGAAAATTGGGACGATGACGCCCAGGTAAAAGCCTACTTAATGAAGCTTTTGAACCGTGAAACCTTTGATCGAAGCGGTCTGATCTACGGTATCGGTCACGCAGTCTACACGATGTCCGACCCCAGAGCCGTAATCTTAAAGGAATATGCCCGCAAGCTCTCCGAAGAGAAAGGCCTCGTCCGCGAATTTGAACTGTATGACCGTGTAGAACGCCTTGCAAAAGAAGCACTAAACGAAAACCGTAGCCTTCCGAAGGCAGTCTGCGCAAACGTAGACTTCTACAGCGGTTTCGTATACACCATGTTGGGACTTCCCACCGAGCTGTTCACCCCCATCTTTGCGATCTCCCGTATCGCGGGTTGGTGCGCACACCGCATGGAGGAGCTCTCCAACGCAAGCAAGATCATACGTCCCGCTTACATGTACGTTGGTCATCACAGGGACTACGAAGAAATGGACCTGAAGACCGATTTCTTCGATGGCGAAACAACCTGACAACCAATATTATCTTTTATAAAGAACTCCCGATACCGCTTACTGCAGCATCGGGAGTTCTTTCATTTATTCAACTGTTCGTACTTATCCAGCACCTCACCCATCAGTTCTTTTATCTCCTTGGGCATCTCTTCGGAAATAGGAACTACAAATTTTCCGTATGCTCTGGAAGAACACCATGTGTTGATCTCAGCATCATATGCATTTCCGTTAGTGTCAATATCGATGATCAAAAATGCTTCTGCCTGGGTATCAATCTCATACTCTCCGGCAAACAGACGATCAATCATCACCAAAAAACTCTCACTGTTTTTCTCATTCACAATCCCGGATGCCTTTATTACCCAGTTATTTTCAGCACTGAATCCCTCTATCCATCCGTCAATTCCGTCCAGCATCGCATTCTTTCCGACAATTCTCGCATTCAGGAAGATATCCAGATTACTTGTCTTATATCCTCCCTTGTACGTTCCGTCTGCCATCTCATGGATGATTTTCCAGTCCTTGAGCATTTGTTTATCTGCTGACACTGACTGAAGCTCATTAAAATAACAAGTTAATGTTTCTGTCATAGAGTAGAGAATCGGCAGGCGGATTGTGTCGCGGTATCCGGTAGTTCCCACATTAAGGGAAAGACGGATATAATCCACATACTTATCATTGCTGTAATAATAATTATTAACTGCCGAGTACCATTCCTCGAAATCAATGGTCTTGACTTCCTCCCGCATTACCTCATATATCTTTGCTACCTGCGCGGAACTCATGTTTCCCGATTCACAATAGATTGACATTTCTCTGGAATCATATGCAGGCAAATCACAATATACCTGGTAATATTCGGGGCGCCGGCTCAAATACTCCGAGACCACATTCCACTCTGTCACGGTATACAATACATCGCGGTAAATGGTTTTCACTCCCACATTGATTGCAACCGTCTGACTTACCGTCTCCACAATATTTCCGTACTGATCCTTGTAATTTCCATAATAATTGCTACGCGATCTTTCTATCGCCCGCTTCAGCGCGTTTGACGTGACCTGTGCCACCTCCTCATCGCGAATCCTGATCTGCTGGAGCTGTGCTTTGAAATAATCTCTCTCCTCCCCACGTATCATGATATAATCAATTTTTTCGGCCTCAGGTGTATTTTTGATTGTCGTTCCATAGATTCCGATAATTACTAAAAACAGCAGCACATTGAGCCCGGCCAAAACACCGATTCCTCGGCAAAGCTTTTTAAAAGCCCGCAGCTTTCCGGTCGTCATTAGTTCATAAATGAAATACACCAGCACCGCAATCACATAGAATACCAAAATGATAAACAATGTCTCGCCGTCCAGTACATCCGAATCCGCCCAGCAAGAAGTAATAAAATACATCGGAAGCAGACAGATCATCAATGAAACCGCCAGACGGAACACGCCCTGCAGTTTCGGAGATATTGCCGCATGACCTGCACTCTCACTCTTTCTTCTTACAAAGATTACGTATCCTGCCGTCATATAAACCAATCCGAGAATCAGGCTGTATACTCCGCTGCCGCCATACTGAAACGGATTTATTCCGGAGAACAGCGCAATGGGAAGCCCGGCTATCAGGTCATATCTCGGGTTAAACAGTGACGTAGAGTACTCCCATGCCACGAAAGGCATCATCTCCTCAAGAATATACATAACCACCGTCACAAAAACTCTGGGCAGGAAAAGGATAATCAGTGTTACCATCAGATTGGACATTCGTGTTCCGGTAAGTCCCAGAGCGATTAAAACGCCGCCCATCACCAATACACATGCTG
Source organism: Lachnospiraceae bacterium (assembly GCA_017437205.1). Lineage (GTDB taxonomy): Bacteria > Bacillota > Clostridia > Lachnospirales > Lachnospiraceae > RGIG423. Next base: position 226 of record JAFSBP010000092.1, on the reverse strand, counting down.
CGATAATGAGAAACAGCGTTTTCGGCACTCCGCTCCAAATAATATAATACGTAGGCAGAAGACTCACACTGATTACACTCAAAAACGTCGATATACCGATGATTGCTCCTATCCACGTCAGAATCGCCGCTGAATAACTGATATACAGAGTTCCCCTCGTGTCCGGAATCGCATGGTAAAAATCACTGGCATTCCGATGATTAAGAAAATTAAACAGCATCATCGT
>JAFSBP010000091.1 GCA_017437205.1 Lachnospiraceae bacterium | reverse complement strand
TGACAAAAAATCTATGCAGCTGCCTTCGGAACAGGATGTATTAGTCTCGAAGCTGTTAAAGGCAAATTCGAATACGATCATAGCATTGACGGCCGGCTCTCCGGTTACGATGCCCTGGATCGAGCAGGCGAAGGCAGTTATCTGGACATGGTACACGGGAATGGAGGCAGGGCATGTGCTTTGCGATATCCTGACCGGAGATATCTGCCCCAGTGGAAAGCTGCCATTCACATTGCCCAAGGCATATGCGGATACACCTGTTGCGAGATATGGAGAATATCAGAAGACGAACTGCAAATACAATGAGGACATATTTGTGGGATATCGCGCTTATGATCAGGATAACATTCAGCCGCTGTTTCCCTTTGGTCATGGACTTTCCTATAGTAGTTTTGTTTATTCTGACCTGGAGCTTTCTGACGGAGCAAATGGGACGAATGATGGCCTGACTGTCCGTTTTAAAGTTAAGAATGTGGGCACGATAGCGGCGATGGAGGTTGCGCAGGTGTATATCGGAGATCCGGTATGCAGCGTGAAGCGTCCTCCGAAGGAACTTAAGAATTTCCAAAAGGTAGCTCTACAGCCGGGAGAGACTGCGGATATTTGTCTGACGATAACGTCCCAGGATCTTTCCTTCTACGATGAAGAGACAAAGAGCTGGAAGTTGGAACCGGGCGAGTTTACGGTAAACGTGGGTTCTTCCAGCAGAGATATAAGACTGAGGGGGAGTTTTTTAAAGAAGTGATGGAAGAGAAAAATTATGATTTTAGAAAGCGTTTGCTTGAAGTTCATAAAAAGAATATGCGCAATGAAAATGCGGTGTTACAGGAAAACGAGCTGGAAATAAAGGACGGTTTCACCATATTTGTTTCCGAAACGGCAGGCGATTGTATGATAACGGCGGTGAAGGATTTTGTGGATTTTCTTTTTACTTCCATGAAAGTGTCACCGATCATAAAGGTGGGCCGGTATGACGGCCGGGATAATGCCATGGTGGTGACATTATCCTCCGAAACCGGTGCCAATCTGGGCAGCGCGGCAGCATACCGCGGATACAGAATCGATACGGAAAAAGGTGCGGTGTTTGTACATGGCTTTGATGAGCGCGGTGCAGGTCAGGCATTATATTACCTCGAAGATAAAATGAATATTCGCAAAGCACCCTATCTTCCTCTGGGAACGGTCTGCCGTAAACCCATGTATTCTCCTCAAATGATTCATTCGGGATATGGATTGGACGAATATCCGGATGAGTATCTGATGAAGGTAGCCCATGAAGGAAGAGACGCGATTTTGATCTTTGTGAAAGATGTGAATGTCACTCCTTACGGCTATCTTGATTTTAATGAGCTGATTCATCGCGCGGCTAAATATGGTCTGGATGTATATGCGTATAGTTATCTGAAAAGTGAGAAGCACCCGGATGATCGGGATGCGGAATCATATTATGAAGGTACCTACGGGAAGCTGTTTCGCATGTGTCCGGGATTAAAAGGAGTCTCCCTTGTGGGGGAATCCGTGGAGTTCCCCAGCAAGGATAAGCATATATCAGGGCATCATCATTATGACAATGTGGTGGATGGCATCCCGACAGGAAAGACCAGTCCCGGCTGGTACCCTTGCATGGATTTTCCGCAGTGGTTGAATCTGATCAAGAAGATCATCAGAAAGTATAATCGTGAGGCCGATATTATTTTCTGGACATATAATTGGGGCTTTCAACCGAAAGACGCGCGCCTGAAGCTAATCAATGCATTGCCGACGGATATTACCCTGATGGCAACATTTGAGATGGGTGAGGGCTATGATCTGGACGGTATCAGAGAGTGGGTTGCTGATTATACGATCTCCAGAGTGGGCTATGGGGAGCATTATTTTAAGAGCGAGGCGGAGGCGGCAGCTAAGCGTGGAATCCGTTTTTATTCCATGACCAACACCGGCGGAGTGACATGGGACTTTGGTGTGATACCTTATGAACCGTTTCCGTACCAGTGGATAAAGCGATACCGGGCGATGCAGGAGGCTCATGAAAAGTGGGGCTTGTGCGGTATTATGGAAAGCCACCATTTTGGCTTTTATCCGTCCTTTATCAGCAAGCTGTCGAAAATGGCCTTTTATGAGGGCTGTGAGCATATCGAGGAGAGATTGCGGGAGATCCTTAAGGGTGAGTTTGGCGAGGAGAATGCAGCCACTGTGGATGCGGCGCTGAGGCTTTGGAGCGAGGGTATCACACATTATGTGCCCTCCGATGCAGACCAGTACGGCGCATTCAGAGTGGGGCCGTCATATCCGTTCAACATGGCTCATGGCAGAGTGTGCAAGCTTCCGGCAGCCTCGTACAGTATGTTCGGCAATCGGATTATGGATCATGTGTACAGAGGCCTCAATGATGGGAGAGAGACGGCGACTTCAATCCGGATACATGTAGAAATAGAGTCCCTCAAGAAACTGAAGGCGTTAATGGAAGAGGGCCTTGTTATGTTGAGGGCACTGCAGAACCCGAACGATGAATTGTCCAGACTGATCAATATGGGAGAATTTATCGTGTGTTCGCTGATCACGGGAATTCATGCCAAGGAGTGGCATTACCTGAATTGTGCGCTGGGCTATGAACGAGAGCGAGAAAAGCTTATGAAGGTTCTGGATGACATGGAAGTACTCTTACTGGCGGAGAAGGAGAACGTGGAAAAGACGATTCCGCTGGTGCGGTTTGATTCCAGACTCGGCTGGGAACCCAGCATGGAGTATATGACTGATGAGTGGCATCTTAGGTGGAAACTCAGACAGCTGGATTACGTGATGAGTACAGAGCTAGCCGATAATAGGAAGTCTATAGCGTATTAAAAAGCGGTTGATGTGACAGCCACGATGACTGCTCCAAAGATGTAAAGCTGAACTGTTACATATTATGCAGTAGTGGATTTTGTTCTGCTACTGCATATTTTGCTGTAACACAGAACAAAAACAAAAAAATTAAATTTTTTCTCGAAAAGCGTTAAATTTCGCCTTGCAAAAACGATATGTATAGTATAGACTGAAAGGAGAATATTCTATGACTACATCGAAACAATTGACACTGCAGGAGAGCATGAAGATGCTCAGCGAAATGACGCTGTTGGACAGATTTCTGTTTAGCGAAGTGATGAGCAATCCGGAGGCCTACACAGCAGCACTTCAAATCATTCTAGGGCAGGACGAACTCAGGTTGCTCACACCGCCTCAGGCAGAGCGGGAAGTAAAGACGATACCCTGGTTGCGCTCAATCCGTTTAGACGTGTATGCAGTAGATGAACATGGAACCATCTATGATACAGAAATGCAGGCACAGCAGAGGAATGACCTGAAAAGGCGCAGCAGATATTACCAGAGTATGATAGATTCGTCTCTGCTTAGCCCCGGGACTCGAAATTTCAATGAGCTGAATGATGTTTGTGTAATTATGATCATGCCCTTTGACCTGTTCGGGCTGGATAAATATTTTTACACATTTGTCTCGTGTTGCAAAGAAGAAAAAACGCTTGAACTTGAGGATGGAGCAACCAGAATTTTTCTGAATACGCGAGGGAAAAATGATGATGAGATCTCGCCGGAGCTAAAAGAATTCCTGCGCTACGTGGAATCCGCAGATGATGAACTTGTGGAAAAAAGCGGTAGTGATAGACTAAAGAAGATTCATGCATGTGTCAACCAAATCAAAGTAAGTGAGGAGGCAGGTGTAAGATTTATGCGAAAATGGATAGAACGGATGGAATTTCTTGAAGAAGGCCGTGAAGAAGGTAGAGTAGAGGAAAGGCTGGATTTGTTGCGAAAACTGATGCAGAAGCAACATATGACAGCGGAGGAAGCAGTGAGTTTTTTGGAGATTCCGGAAATAGAACGTGAAACATATTTAGAAAAGTGTAAACAATACAACGATACTGTGAATTAGGGGGAAGAATTATGGCAAAACTTGAACGCACCTTAAACGATAATTTTGACGCAATCTTAAAGCGTATCTCAGACGGGGTCTTAAATGGCAGTGTGTCAGCCTCACTCGAGGAGAGTAGCGATTTTCGCAGCAACGGTGCCCGCTGCAGTGTCCGCGTGTTTGAGCGATACAGCTATGCAGGCGGCAACCGTGTCAGCATGAATGTGACGCTGTTCCAAGGTGGACCGGATGAGCCTGTTCGTCTGTCAGCGATCACATCGGGCGGCAGTCAGGCGATGTTCTGGAAGGTGAATACCTGGGGAGAGGAGGCATTTCTGCAGAAGTTGGAGGAAATTCTCTGATACGATAAAATGGATTTTGCAGTTATAGGAGATACTATGAGAAAAGCAAAAGGATGGATGATTATGTTTTTATGTTCTTTTTTAGGGTTGACCGCTTGCGGCGGCGGGAATAGCGGTGAACTGGCTTATGAGCAGATCACGGCAAAAGAAGCGAAAGCAATTATGGACGCTGAAAAGGATTATATTATTATCGATGCCCGCACTGAGGAAGAATTTGCCGAAGGTCACATAGCGGGTGCGATCCTCATCCCTGAATACGAGATTGCCGAAAGAGCAGAAATGGAGCTACCGGATAAGAATGCACTGATTCTCGTCTATTGTCGAAGCGGCAGACGGAGTAAGATTGCATCCGAAGCACTGGTAAAACTCGGTTATACCAACGTAAAAGAGTTCGGCGGTATCATTGATTGGCCATACGAACTAGTGAAATAATGAGGGAATCGGAATGAATTAAGCAGGGGTGCGAAAACACCCCTGCTTTAACATACATTTGTTTTTCAGATGTTATGGATTCGAATATCTCGCCAAAAATTTCTTTGTCCGTTCTTCCTTCGGGTGGTCGATCACCTGCTTCGGATCACCCTGCT
>JAFSBP010000090.1 GCA_017437205.1 Lachnospiraceae bacterium | reverse complement strand
TATTCTCAACTGCCCCGCTGTGATGGCCGATTCCGGCACATGGAACCGCATGCAGAGAGATCCCCGGGTACAGGCGATGCCAAGTTTCCCGGAAGACGGTTGCATGCAGATGGTTGACGATGTGTTTGTCATCAAGATGGGAGCGAAAGACACTCCGGTGGGAGGCTTTGCCGGATGAACACACTTAAACTGAAAGCTCTCTTCTCCGGGCTTGTTCTGATCTGCCTGCTTCTTCTCTGCGGCTGCGCAAAGAAAATAACGATGAGCAGTTCCACCGTCAAGGACGACGCTCAGAGCATCACGGCGGTTGTTACCCCTGAGGATCTCAAACTCCTGGACGGGTTCGAATCGCTGGTTTCCGCCGACTTCAGCGGAAGCACCTGCTATCCGGAACTGATGGACTGGGCGGAACGGCATCCTTTGGTTGAGGTGCATTATATCGTAGACTTTCCCGGCGGCGTGACCGCGCAAAACACTGCGGCAAAGCTTGATCTGACCGGCCTGAGCGATGCGGATGCCGAAGAGGCCATGGATGCATTGGAGTATCTTCCCCAGCTCAAGGCGGTCAATCTCGGCAGCGAACAGACCGGTCTTTCGCCGAAGACAGCCTGTGAATTCTTTTCCCGGTATCCGGATCTTGATTTTTCCTATCATTGCAAACTGTTCGGAAAAGACAGTGTTTTGGACGAGACCCGACTGGATCTGACCCAGGTATCTCCAAAAGAAATTCTGGCGTCCCTGGATACCATTTCGGCACTGCGGAACCTGAAGGAAATCCGCCTGGGCGACGAAGAGCGCAAAGACGCCCCAAGCTGGGAGGAAATCCTCGCGCTGCGCGAAGCCGCGCCCGATGTCAAAATTGACTACAACTTTACGATTTTTGAGCTTCCGTTTACCCTGGAAGATGAGGAAGTGGATATCAGTTATCACCCTGTACGGGAAAACTGGCCGGAAATACTCTCCATCGCCAAGTGCATGCCGAACCTGAAGACACTTCTGATGGACAGCTGCGGCGTCGGAAATGAGGATATGGCTACGATCCGTGACGCGCTGCCGGATACCGAAGTCGTATGGCGCATTAATTTTGGCGCCACCTACAGTGCCCGAACCAATGTGATCAAGATTCTCGCCTCCAAACCTTCTCTCGGCGGCACGCTGTACAACAGTGACCTTGAGGTGTTCAAATATTTTACCAAGATCAAGTATCTGGACATCGGTCACAACGAAACCATTACGGACCTCTCGTTTGTCCGGTATATGCCGGATCTGGAGGTGCTGATCATCGCAATGAACCCTTTGGGTGACCTCACTCCGCTGGCGGACTGCAAAAATCTGGAATACCTGGAGCTGTTCTACTCCAATACCGACGATCTTTCCCCGCTGGCTGGGCTGAAAACCCTGAAGCATCTGAACGTGGGCCACTGCCCGTTTCTGACCGACATTTCACCGATCTACGATCTGGAACTGGATCGTTTTTATCTTGGCCGCTTTGAAGACTGCCCTGTTCCGGCAGAACAGGTCGACCATTACCGCGAACTGCACCCGGACTGCGAAGTGGAAAACACCTCCTGGGAGAGCTCTGAAGGTGCATGGCGACGCGGTCGCTCTCTGGAAGGGGAAGAACTGGAGTGGTTCAAGCAGCAGCCTTATTACCGGGAAGACC
>JAFSBP010000089.1 GCA_017437205.1 Lachnospiraceae bacterium | reverse complement strand
CAATGTACCAAGCACCTTTCTGCAACGACTTAACGATCAACTGAAGGGAACCCTCACGTGTCACCTTACCACAGGTGAATTCCAGCGTCATCGCTGTCCACTCCCCTGCACAGTCAGCCGCTGTAATTTTGGGCTCCTTATAAGTCACGTTATCCGCATTCAGCCATTTATACTCAATGGTCGAATTTGGATTGACACCCTCACTCTTCACAAAAGCAGTAAGAAGGTATTTTTCTCCTTCTACCAGACCGGCTATCTTTGTCTGCTGAAGGCTGGCACCTACTGCTAAACCACTACTCTCCTCATCTCGCCATATCTTCATGGCATTTCCGGTTCTTCCACCCTCGGCAATTTCAAACTTCAGACTAGTATTGGTGGCTTTGTCACCTGCAACACGCAGAGCATACCACATAAAACCTGTTTCTTTGATTGTCACTGCTGCCGAAGAACCATTCTTGTCGGTATAAGGAATGCTTATCTTTTCTCCGGTCATCACATCAAAAGAACCGTTGTTAATCATTTTCTTAATCACAGTGACAGAAACACTGTCCTTCAGTTCCGGGTATGCCTCGGAAGCCACTGTGATCACCGCAGTGCCTGCGCCCTTTGCCGTAACGTTTCCGTTCTGATCCACAGTCGCTACCGCGTCATCACTACTGGACCAGATAAGGTTCTTATTTGTCGCATTTTCGGGAGCAAGAGTGGCGTTAAGCACTGTCGCTCCTCCAAACTCCAACGCAACGCTCTCCTGTGCAATCTCAACCTTCGTCAATGGAACAATATTCTCTTTTACGGTAAACGTACCCTCAGCGGTAAGGTCTGCTTTCTCGCCAGTACGCACCTTGGTTGCCGTAATCGTCACAACCGTATCTTTAGCAACAGAGGTATCAACAGAAATAGTCGCTGTGCTTCCGTCACCATTCGGTGTGATGGTTATTCCCTCAGCCACATTGCTCGTCCAGGTAATCTGTCCCCCCGTAAGTCCGTCCGGATCTGTCAGGGTTGCCGTCGCCGTCACGGTTCCGCCCTGTGTTACCTCGCCCGGAGTTACACTGATAGAGAGGCTAGGTTCTACCTTTACCTTCACCGAGACAGTGTCAATTATTTCATTGTTTTCCGCTGAAATCACCTTGATCACCGCGGTTCCCGCTGCAACCGCGGTAACGTTTCCGTTTTCATCAACAGCTGCAACCGCGGGACTATCACTCTCCCAGGTAACCTCCGTGTTCGTCGCATTGTCCGGATCAAAGGTCACACTCAGCTGCTTTTCATCTCCGATTTCCAACGCAATGTCGTTCTCTGCAATAGAAACTCCCTGCAACGGAACCGTCTTTTGCTTCACAATAAAGGTACAGATAGCGGTAAGTGCTTCCTTTCCATCTTTACGTGCTTTTGTCGCCGTAATCGTCACCTCTTTACCGGCTTCTACCGTATCCGCCACAAGAACCGTCGCCTTGTTCTCGTCGGCGGTGTCTGGGGTAATAGTTATTCCCTCAGCGGGGATAGCTGACCACGCAATGCTGCCCTGAGTGAGTTGACTGGGATCTACTAATGCAGCTGTCACTTCCACCGTTTTTCCCTGCTCCACTTCACTTGCCGATGCAGAGACAGAAAGCGTAGGCTCTGTCGGTGCTGCGGTAATTTTCTCCTTGAGGGAAACATTGTCGATTGTCCACGTACCGTTGGTAAAATCCTCCACCTTCAGCGAAACCGTATCCAAGTCTGTTGCCCCAACAGGAACCGTAATCTCGCCGCTGATCTTATTTCCCGCAGCACTCACTTCTGCCGCCGTTTTCGTCACACTCTGCCCGCCGGCCGTAAATGTAATCTTTGCCAGACCAGCTTCATCAGCAGACAAATCCTGAATACCTGTCGGGGTTACATCTGCCGAGAGAACATAGGTCTTTCCGGCTCCCAAAGGTTCCTCCAAGGTGCTGCTGACCTGACCGGAGGCCGGGGCAGTGGAGATCTTTAAGGCATGGTTATTCGGGGTGGATGCGTCCTTAGTTGCATCGGTCACAACTTCAAAAAGGAAAGGAATAGGCCCCTCGTCAGATATTCCACAAACATAATACTTCGAAGCATCCAAAGGCCAAGTGCCACTTACATTTATACCAGTAGTTGAACTTTTTCCCACCACCGACGTATCTTCAAAATCATAAGTTACTTTCGTAACAGAATCACCACTAGAATCTTTGTAAGTAATATCATCAATTAGCCAATATCCCTCATTCAAATTTGAAAAGCGAAAATAAGCAAGCATGTTAGTGTATGCTGCAGTTGTTGTGAACGGATCGCTAATGTCTACCCACTTATTTGGTTCAACTTGTATCGTCTTTGTTTTATCCCCTGTGGGATTGGTCTTTGCAACGCTGATAACCTTAATCGTCGGGTTTTGTGCAAACTCTCCAACAGCCATTACTTTTGCTGAAAAAGTATATGTACCTGCCGCTGACGTGCTTTTTACCTTTGTTCTAAAATCCGGTGATGCACTTCCCTTTGTTTCACCAATCACCAGTGCACCATTATCAACGCTGAAATCAAGCGGCATGTCACTTAATCCCTTCGCCATCCATTGGGTACTGCCGATCTGCGCTTCTTCCTCAGCTTTGCTCAGAGACACCGCACTAACATCATCTCCAAACCCGCCATTCACCACCAGTTCTTCGCCCAGGCTTGTCTGTTGCTCTCCGTCTGCCTTCACGAACAGCGGTCCGCCGCTAAGCAGTGTACTTCCGAGCATCGAAATCGCCAGTGTCAATGCAACTATGCTTCTTTTCAGTCTTCCCTTGACCATGTTTCTTGTCCTCCTTTTTTATTTTCCCTTTCAGGGAACATACTCACACCGGACTCAAATGTCATACATCCCAAGATATTCCCCGGTATTCTGACACATCTCGTCGAACAGTTTTCTGGCATCAGCGAGGCTGCAGGTCACCAGCGGATCGTTTGCAAACGCCATGAAGATTTTCTCCACGTCGCGATTTGCGATTCCCTCGGAAACCACTTCCTGCTCTGCACAGATTCTGGAAACCAGCGGGTAGATCTCGGCAGGTATCTCTCCGGCCTGTACAGGGGTTAAGCTGTCAGACGTAAACACTGCGTTCGTCTCAACCACTGCGCCAAGTGGCAGATTCGGTATCTGCCCCACGTTGGGAATGTTTACATTGGTAACCAGGTCAAATAATCCCAAGAGTGCACGAATCTGGTTCACTCCCTCTTCGCCTGTCTCCGTGATTTTTACTTCTTCCTCACCGCTAAGTAAGCGCGCGCTCTTTTCCAGTTTTCCTTTCAGTCCCTCCTTTCTCCATGATACCGGTGTCAGTTTAAAGCGCATTTCTTCCACCCTTGCCGAATTTTCCAGATACCACTTACCCTCGCAGAACTCTGCCAGGTGTCTGTCGCCTGCTGCCGCAATCCAGCCAAAACGGTTGAATAAATCTATCTTTACTTTCTCCTTGTTGCCGTGAACGCCGTTCGCCCAGTTGGAGTCCACAGGGCGTCCGCCGTTGTCATAGCCGTCCACATGCTTCTTACAAAACTCCCGATAATAGGGGAACAGATCAATGTTCCGATAAGTCGCCTTGGTCAGCCAGGTAAAATGGTTCACTGCAACCGGATTCACTTTGATTTCATGTCTGTCTACCTTCTCTATACCAAACTCGTCCTCCACCATCTTCGCCAAGAGCTTTTGGGTACCGAATACTTCATGACAGCATCCAAATGCCTTGATCTCAGGGAATACACGGTAGAGTGCCTTTACACAGAGGGTCATGGGATTCGTATAATTGATTACCCATGCCTTGGGCGCACATTCCTTAATCTTCTTTCCAATCTCCTCAAACATAGGGATCGCACGCATCGCGCGAACGATGCCGCCGGGACCGGAGGTGTCTCCCACGGACTGGTAAATACCGTACTTCTCCGGTGTATGTACATCAGATTCCATCTCGTCGAAGGTTCCCGGCGTGATGGAGATCACCACGAAGTCCGCGCCGGTCAGCGCCTCCTCGATGGTCTCTACCGCATGGTAGTTCCAGACCGTCTTTGCTCCCTCGGCCCGGTTGAATTTGTTTCCGATAATCTCGTTGTTTTTTGCCGCCTGAAAATCAATATCGTACAGATATACGTCGCCGCTGATATCGTCTGCGGCAACCAAATCGCTCATCAACCCCCATGCCCAGCCTCTGGAACCGCCGCCGATATAGGCGATTTTGATCTCTGCCACCTTATTACTACTCAAATATTTCATGTTGATCCTTCCCCTTGCCTATTCGGATATTAACTGTTTTGCGATCGGCCACGTCTCATCAGGATAAAACTGATGTCCTCCCTTTCCGATCACCAAATGACAAAAATGTTCTTTTCCGGCATTCTTATATGCTGCCTCTATGATGTTATAACTTTCCTTCACTCCGTGCAGTGGAAAAATATCATCCTCGTCTCCACACACAACGATGAGTTTCCTCGGCGCGATCAAACAGCCGAGGTCGCCCATGTTAAAATATTTCCGTATTCCCGGAACCAGATTGCAGATACAATGCTTCATCGCCATCACCGATTCTTCATACGTGCACACTGCGCAGGAAGGAATGGACATATGAATTCGCTCATCGTAGCATGACGCATAGAAGGTGGCTGTGCCACCTCCGGAATTGCCCATGCAGATGATCTTCTCCGGATCAATATAAGCCGTCAGATACTTCTCGATTACATCGATCAGTTTGCTGATATCCCACACTCGCTCGCCGATTGCTGTCCTGCCCATAAGAAAACTTCCCATCGGTGAATTGAACAGAAAGCAGGAAGGACGTCCCTCCTCATTCTGTCCCTTCGCCCCCATGTACCTCTGCTCCATCGCGATGGCACAGAAGCCCTCTTCCACCGCACGTACCGCAAAATCTCTGCCGCCGGCAATGGCTGCAGGATCCCGTTCAAATTTTGCGATACCTAAAGAAATATGAGCTCCCGTGGAATGTCCCTGTAAGCAGATCACCACGGGAATCGGTTTCTTTGCCCCGGAAGGCACTAATAAGGTACACGGTACATAGTATCCGGGTTCGCTTTGAAACTCAAATGCAATGCGTTTATAGTTTTCGCATTTCTCTTCGCTGATCACCCGGAAATCAATGTCGCAAGCAGCAAGGGGAAGCCCCAATAGCTCCGATAACTTATCACGGGCAGCCTCCTGCCATTTACTCAGAGATACCTCCTTTGTATATGCCATGGAGCAAGGGGTTTTCTCTGCCAGCTCCTGAATGTATTCCTTGCTACTTATATCCCTCATATTTCCCTGTCACCTTTATCTTTATAATCTCATACTGCATATTTTATATGTAATCCACACAATCAACCCTTCACTGCTCCGATCAGAGCACCCTTTGCGAAATACTTCTGCAGGAAAGGATATACACACATAATGGGTGCCGTGCTGACTACGATCATCGCGTACTTGATAGTCTCCGCGTATGCATTAAACTCATCTGACGCCATATCGCCACCACTGCTGTTTGCAATCAAAATGGTGCGAAGAATGTTCTGAAGGGGGAGCTTGTCTACGTCCTTCAGGTAGATGGATGCGGAAAACCATGCGTTCCAGTGAGACACTCCATAGTAGAGAAGCAGCACTGCGATAGTCGCCTTTATCAGCGGAAGGATCACCTTAAAAATAATCTGAAAATCGTTGGCACCATCAATGTAGGCGGAGTCTACCAGACTGTCCGGAACCGCCTCAATGGAAGCCTTGCAGATCATGGTGTTATACACAGAAATCGTATTAACAAAAATTACGGCCCACAGACTGCCGATCAAGTCCAAATCACGCATATTCAAGTACTTGGGAATCATTCCTCCGCTAAAGAACATGGTAAAGGTAATAAGGCCGGCAAAGAGAGGCTTAAACTTCATTCCCTTGCAGGCAAGAAAATATCCTGCCATTACTGTCAGCAAAATATTGAGCGGCAATGCTCCTGCCAGATATAGAAGGGTGTTTTTAAATCCGCTCAGCAAATTTTTGTGCTGAAACACCAGCTTTAATGCACCAAAATCAACTTTTTTAGGCCAAAGAATCAGTCCTTCTGCCATTGCGATGTCCGATGTATTACTAAAAGCTGCCATTAACAGATGCCAGACAGGCATCACGCACAAAACAGCAAAACCGATCAGCAGGACATGAACGATCACGTCAAAAACGATATCCTGCCACGATTGTCTGATTTTATTTTTCATCGCTTTTTGTCCTCCCGTTAGAATAGTCCGCTCTGTCCGAGCTTTTTGCTAATCCTATTTGCCACATTGATCAAAATAATACCTACGACAGAATTAAACAAACCGACTGCCGTGGAATAACTGAAATCTCCCTCGACCAAACCTCTTCGATAAGAATAAGTGGAAATAACATCTGCCACCTCGTAGGTCGCAGGCTGATAGAGCAGCATGATTTTTTCAAATCCTACATTAAGCACCTTACCCATGCGCAGGATCAGCATCATTACGATCATCGGCACGATGCTCGGAAGGGTGATATGCCACATAAGCTGAAATCTTCTCGCGCCGTCCACCTTCGCAGCTTCATACTGCTCCTGGTCAATGGCAGACAACGCTGCCAGATAAACGATCGCACTCCATCCTGCTTCTTCCCAGATACCCGAACCGATCAAAAGCGGACGAAACCAGTCTTCCAAAATCAACAGATTCTGACGCTTACCACCCAACGCGACAAAGATATCGGTTATCAGACCATTCGACTGGGTAAAGCTGGTGATCATACCGCAGACAACCACGGTGGAAATAAAGTGCGGCATATATGTAATGGTCTGGATTGTTTTTTTCAGCTTCTGTGATTTCACCTCGTTAAGCAAAATCGCCAGCATTACGGGCACAGGAAAGCTGAAAATAATACGCTGAAAACTAAGTATGAGGGTATTGCGAAGCCCTCGCATAAAAAAAGGATCTGCAAACAATCGTTTAAAATACTTGAGTCCAACCCATTCACTGGCCCAAATACCCTTATGCACCTTATAGTCTTTAAACGCAATGATGACACCGTACATCGGCTTATACTCAAAGATGAGAAGATACGCGATTACCGGAAGAATGATCAGATATTTCCATTTGTGTCGCTTGATATCTTTAGCAATGCCGGCACTAAAATTATTTTTCTTTTTCACATTGTTCACCTTTTCTTTGCCTGTTTTGGTAACAATGGGCTGGGCAGAATGCCCAACCCATTGCCGCATGAAAAATCATTTTATTTCTGAGAATATCTGTCCCATGCAGACTGTCTTGTCGCAATCAGCTTCTCTACTCCCAGCTTCTTAAGCTCAGCACAGAAGTCATCATACTCCTCAATCGGTCTTGCACCCATGATAAATTTCTGTACGTTTTCATTGATGACGTCAGTGTATCCGGTCACGGTAGCGTTGATATCCGTTTCTTCCTGAGTAAACTCAAGGCTCGGCAGATACGTCTGCTGTCTGGTTGTATTCTCAAGCCACTTATCTACAGCCTTAACCGCCTCATCGTGGTTCTTCAGACGCACATGGTAACCCATCTGAACACCGATCGGGCAAGCGTATGCACTGGTATACTTCTTTACTGCGTTGCTGATACCCTGCTTATCATTCTTTACGAGATCAGTAAACTGAGGATTTCCCTCGCTGTCAAGGGTGTAGGAAACACCCAGCTCACCAAAGTTGTTGTACATCATACCTTCCTCAGTGTAGCCGTAGTTCAGGAACTGCATAACCATTTTCATCTTCTCCTCAGAACAATCCTTGGATATCCAAGCACCGGTCTTGATGGTCGCTGCTCCGTACTGGATTACAGAGGTAGGTTCTCCGGGTGCAGTTCTGGGATAGCTTACACCTACCCACTTCGCACCATTTCCGTTTGCCTCGGCGTCAGTCCAGAAGTTGGACATCTGGGACATGGGACCCCAGCTTGCGCCGAGCTGATTGTTGGCTGCCTTGGTTCTGATGGTCTTGTCATCTGCGGTCATGGAGTCGTTGTCCAGAAGACCCTTCTCATACCATCTGTTCATGATCTCCATATACTCTTTCCACTCAGGCTGCAGACAGGACATCTGAACCTTGCCGTTCTTATCTACAAAATATGTTCCTTCCTGAGTTCCGGTTGCCATTGCTCCGGTTCCGGATGCCATCAGACAGTACTTCAGATACTTAGAGGAGAATCCGAAGGTTGCATTATACTTTTCTTTGAATACGGTAAGTACGTTCTCCCAGTCTGCCAGAGTAACAGGAGCTTCCAGGTTCTGCTCATCCAGCCAGTCCTGACGGATCATTGGTCCGATGTAGTTGATGGACCAGTCAGTATCTCTCACGCCCCAGAAAGCAAGCACTTTGCCGTCAGAGGTCATGATTTCACGGCGTGCATCGTCATGTTCCTGCAGGAATTTCCAATAATCGGGAGCGTACTCCTCAAGGTAGGGAGTCAGGTCGCGAAGTACACCGTCCTCATACAACTCATACAAGTCAGCATTTGAGGTTGCCTTCTGAATAACATCGGGAAGAACCTTCTCGGTCAACAGAAGCTTATATGCCTCGTTTGCGTTCTGTCCGGGCATCGGGTAGCTGAACTCAATGTTTACACCGGTGTTCTTGATCAGACCCTGATGATAGGGGGACTCTGTAGCGTCCTTGTAATCCTCGTTGGGAACCATACGCTGCGTCCACAGTGTGATGGTCTCCTTGGTGTCCAGGGGATAGGTAATACCTACCTTGGGTGCCTCAGTGGGTGCCTCAGTTGTTCCCTGATCACCGCTCTGTGTAGGTGCGTCGGTGGGAGCACTCGTCTCATTACTAGGTGCCTTGGTGGTTTCCTTGTCGTCGGTGCCGCATCCAACCAGGCTGAACACCAGCGCAAAGGTCAGCATCAGACAAACAAGCTGCTTTAATGTTTTCTTCATCATCGTT
>JAFSBP010000088.1 GCA_017437205.1 Lachnospiraceae bacterium | reverse complement strand
GGAGCGTCCTCACGGACACATTCTGATGAGTGTGATGCCGGATGATGTGCTGGACAAGGAGTTGTTGACTGCGACTACCTATATGTACGGTGTGTTTGCCGCTCAGGTGGTTATTGGAAATGTGGACAGTAACCCGCTGCTCACCGGAACGAAGGGACTTCTTAACCTGCATCAGGAGCAGGGACTTAGAATTTTTGTGAAGATCGATGGAAAGTATTGTCTGCTGACGATGCCGGCAGCATATGAGATCGGTCTGAATTATACCAGATGGTATTATAAGCTGAACGGTGATGTGTTGAAAATTACCACCTTCATGACAGCCAAGGATAACGCGCTGGTGATCAATGCGGAGAGTTCAGAGGGAAGAAAGTATGAATTCCTTGTGACGATGTCTTTGGCGCTGGGTGTCGGTGGCGTTACCGAGGAAGCACAGCTTCGTGAGCTTGAGGACGGTATTTCCTTAAAGCCCGGTGCAAATAAGGCCTCCATGAACTATTACCCGGATCTGGAGTATTATTTGAATTTCACAAAGGGCGAAGCGGAAATTTCTGATGACCGCATCTTCTACGGTGACGGAAAGACCAGAAATGCACTTCTGCTTACCGGTAAGGTGGGCGGTGATTTTGAACTGGTGATCCGTGGCGTTTTGGAGAAGAAGCCGCTGTCCAACGAGCTCGACTATGTGTGCGAGGAAGAAGAGCGCAGATACTTGAACTTTTACGATAAGTTCCTTGGAAAGTTTAAGCTGACATGTGATGCACATCAGAGAGATGTGGAGCGTCTGAACCAGATCTGCTACTGGTACCTGCACAATGCGATGATCCACTACGCAGTGCCTCACGGACTTGAGCAGTCCGGCGGAGCTGCATGGGGAGCCAGAGATGTTTGCCAGGGTCCGATGGAGCTGTTCCTCACCACAGGCCATTTTGAACTGGCGAAGAACACACTGCTGGAGATTTTTGCTCACCAGAACAGACATGATGGTGAGTGGCCTCAGTGGTTCATGTTTGACAAGTACCCTTACGCAGCGGGCGACTGCCACGGAGATGTAATCTTCTGGCCGCTCAAGTGTGTGGGAGATTATATTGAAGCGACTCAGGATACGGAGGTTCTGCTGACTGCGGTTCCTTACGCAAATGGTGAGATCGCTACCCTGCTTGACCATGCGAAGCTGGCGTTTGAGAGCATTAAGGAGAGATTCTTGTTTGACACCTGCCTGATCAGCTATGCAGGCGGTGACTGGGATGACACCCTTCAGCCTGCAAATAAGGCGCTGAAGGAGAGACTCTGCAGTGCATGGACGCAAGGACTTGCTTATCAGGCACTGTCAAAGCTGAAAAACTGCATGGCTGCGG
The DNA here is from genome assembly GCA_017437205.1 of Lachnospiraceae bacterium. Taxonomy (GTDB): domain Bacteria; phylum Bacillota; class Clostridia; order Lachnospirales; family Lachnospiraceae; genus RGIG423. The sequence goes on along the minus strand of JAFSBP010000088.1, from coordinate 2,061 downwards.
TAGATCAGCAGTTTTACGCAGATCTGTCTGAGGCTTGTGACGGAATCAAGAGAGATTTCTGTAAGTATCTGATCAAGGACGGTGTGATCGCAGGATTTGCTTTCATGGAGTCTGAGACGGAAATTTCCTATATGCTTCATCCGCTGGATACGAAGACCGGACTGAACTACCGTCTGCTTCCTTTGACCAGAAGCATTATCGCTGAGCTGGTGACACCGGATCAGGCTAAGCTGAATGATCAGATCATTGACGAGAAGCTGACTTTCCCGGACGGCGTTCGTCTGATGGACAAGCCGGCAGAGTATGACGGTGGTATCTCAAAGAACTTCGTGAGAGCGGAGCAGGCATCTAACGTTGGCCGTGAGATTAGTCTCCAGTACACTCATGCACACATCCGCTACATTGAGGCGATGGCGAAGTTAGGAAACCCTGAAAAGGCAGTGAATGGTATCTTGAAGATCACTCCTGCGGGAATTCGCGACACGGTGAAAAATGCTGCGCTCAGACAGGCGAATGCATACTTCAGCTCCTCCGAGGGTGATTACAAGGATCGTTACGAGTTCAGAGATAACTTCGAACTTTTGAGAAACGGCGAGATCGAGGCGAAGGGTGGCTGGAGAATCTACTCCAGCGGTCCCGGAATCTATTTAAGCCGCCTGATCAGAGATATTCTCGGTATCAGAATCGGGAACGATTATGTGACCATTGATCCTGCTATCGCGCCCGATTGGGACGGACTTACACTGGAGTATAACCTCTGGGGTAAGGATTATGTCTTCACCTATAAGGTGAGGGAGAAGGGCTGCGGAGTTGCATCCGTGAGAGCCGGTGAGAAGGAACTCACAAATCCTCATGCAGAGGAGAACGGAGTGTACAGAACCTCCGGAAGAACGATCGATCAGGAGTGGTTTGAGGACCTCACGACGAACCATATCGAGATTGAGCTGTTCTAAGAATATGCCTTGATGGACATATTCGCGATTATCTGAATAACTGCCGCCGGAGAGCGGCGTTAGATAAATGAACCAAACAAATCCGATGTTAGTCTGCTTGCATCCGATTTGTAAAATAAACCAAAGCAGGACAGAAAGCGAGGAAACATGAAGAAAATTTTAGCAATGTTGCTTGCACTTAGCATGATGGTTGCAATGACCGCATGCGGCACCGGCAACAAGACAAACGATGGCGACAAGGTTACCCTGCGTTTCGCAAGCTGGGCACTGGGAACTCCCGAGCAGAACAACTTGGAGAGACAGATGATTCAGGCTTTCGAGAAAGCTTACCCGAACATCAAGATCGAGATCGCTGAGGATATCGATAATGCTAAGTGGAACGACTCTCTGAACACCGCTGCATCCGGAAAGAACCTTCCCGACGTGGCACTGATTGCTGAGCTTCCCACCGCGGTTGCGAACAAGTGGGCACTTGATCTTTCTACTCTGGCTGCAAATGACCCTGAGTGGAAGAACGTTCCCGAAAGCTTGGTTGAGTCCGGAAAGTACAACGGAAAGCTGTACGGTATCCCTACCGCAATGAACCTTGCAGGATTCTTTGTTAACACCGATTACTTCGAGGAGGCAAACGTTGATCCCCTTGAGTACGGATATAAGTGGGAAGATTTTGAGGACACAGTGAAGAAGCTTCACAAGCCTACCGAGGGTAAGGCAGCGCTGAAATTTGTAAATGACTTTGTAAACTTCCTTCCTTACATTTGGGATGAGAATCAGGGCTGGTATACTTATGATGGTGAGAAGATGACTCTGAACAGCCAGGAGTTCATCAAGGCAGTTAACACTACCAAAGATTTCGTAAACTATGCTTGGGCAGGATTGTCTGAGGATCAGATGGCAGGTATCCCCAACGATTACGAGGCATGGAAAGCAGGAAATACTGCGATTTGGTATGACGGAACCTGGACCTGCGAAGGCTATGTACGCGATGACTTCCCCTTCAATGTTGAGTTTGTTGGTCTGGCAGAAGGAAAGAGCGTTATCATTCCTGACTACTGCTTCATTTCTTCCACTACCGAGCATCCTGAGGAAGCATGGGAGTTTGTAAAGT
>JAFSBP010000087.1 GCA_017437205.1 Lachnospiraceae bacterium | reverse complement strand
GGAACCGCCCCTGCCTCAATCCGCTTCAGAAATTCTTCACTGTCAATATCAATATAATCGCGATAAACCTCGCCGTCGATCACTGCACATGCCGGAGTGACCGTAACGCCTAATGCCTCACCCTCCGCAGGGGAGAGCAGAGAGGAGGAATCTGTAATAATCTTCATAAACATCTCCTGAGATCTTAAAAAATTTCGGTTTTTAATATCCCTGTCATCGGTTTTTTAATACTATATCACATTTCCTGCGTTTTGTAAATATCATCTTCCCATTAGAAAACACAAAAACAGGAGAAATCACTGAACACAGAATTAATCGCCGTGGAATAGAGTTTTGTGTATAAGATTAGGGAGCTGAGAAAAATGAAATTTCATTTTTTCTCAGCCCCCGTCAGTTAATCTATTTATAAGGGCGAAGTTCGCTCTTACACCCCTTCGCCCTTCTTCCGTGTCTCATACTCTTCCAGAAATTCGCCAAAATACTCCTCTTCCGCCGCCTTTCTGGCCGAAACGGCATCCTCAAACCGGGAATACGATCCGAAGCTCATGATTTTTCCCTTGAACTTCAGCCGTGCTCTCCAGGTCTTGGTCTTTTTTTCGTAGTACACGCCGCGCACACCGCTGGTATTCGCCGCATTTGGGGACATATCCCGCAGTTTCGTCACCTGCGTCCCGCCAACGAAGCCGGCAAATTGCCGGGCTATCGCCGCCGAATAATTTTTTGCACAATCTGAGCACATGCTCACATCATCGTTCGTCAATATATCTGTTGCCTTATTCACGATCGCGCCGCACTCGCACCGACACCGCCATGTGGGCACAGTGCGCTGTCCTCTGGATACCCGCTTATCCGAGCGGCCCAACACCGTCAGACGTCCAAACACTTGTCCCGTTAGATCGGGAGACTTTTTACATCCGCAGTTGGTCGTCCGACCGGCATTGAGATTGCCGGTGGTGACAATCCGCGTCCCTCCGCAGTCGCAACGACATCGCCATTGACGCTGCCCCTGAGCATCGGATTCAAGAAGCTCCACCACGGTAAGCTTTCCGTACCTGCGGCCAACGAGATTTTCCAGCGCTTTCATCGCACTCTCCCGGCAGCCTCAGCTTTACGCCGCCACAGCAGTACTGCAACAACAATCAACATCAGCCCGCTCGCTGCGGCTAAAGCCGCATATAATACCATCTGCGAGGTATCTCCGGTTTCCGGCGGTTGCGGATCATCCGGTTCAATGGGCAATTCCTCCACCTTGAACTGCCAGTCCAAATAGCCAATCGCGTCCTGGTACTCATTTCCCAAGGTAATCGGCACATCCAGTGTAATATTCAAATCAATCTCCGCGCCGGAGTAAAAGGTTCCGAGATAAACCCACTTGGTCAGCTGTGCAGTCTGATCCGCAGGCGCGTCGAACAGATTCGATTCCCCCGCCTGAGATACCTGCAGCTTAAGCTGTGAGAGGAACTCCTCCGAGCCCTCTTTCGCGCCGAGGGCGCGCATATACAGTTTAATCTTCACCTCATTGGAAGTGTCATTTTTAATCTGGACCAACTGTGTAAGCTTGTCACCGGGCATCACGCCCTTGAACTCAGAAAACAGGTCGGTGGGCGAATACTTGCTGCCCGGCGCAAAGATGAACTTCTGCGCGTCGCCGTCGTAGGTGACGGTGCCGGAGGCAAGGGCGGACAATGTCATCGCCATGGTCAGGAGAAGCGCTCCAAGGAGGATCATGAGTTTTTTTAGTAGGGTATACATGGGGGACCTCCTTAATTAGCTGGTTTGATTTTGAGGGTGGGTGTTCCATTCACGTCAGTCACACTTTCTACACCGCTTGCCCACTGGGTTGTGACAACGCTGGTAGGGGTGGACTGAATGGCGGAAGCTACGATCTCAACGGAGAGGTAATAGCCGTCGGGAACCACTGCGCCATCCTTTAAAGGACAGCTGTGAATGAGGTAATTTGTTGTTATATCACCAGCATTCACCGGTGTGGTGTAATACCAGTAGCCGTCTGCAGCCAATTTCCATGCGGTATTTGTATCTCCGTTTTTACCCGCATAGATAATGGTATAGTCTGTGTCTTCAACGGGTTTTGTAGCGGTAACACTCTTTCCGTCTTTTGACATCCATGTGATCACTATTTTCGCGCGGATGTAGCTCTGGGTATCGCCAGTGTTTTTAATCTGAACTTTTTCTTTCAATGTAACATCTGTAACCAGACCTGACTCCGTACTGTCGTTTGCACTACCGTTTACATACTCAATGACCGCACAGGCAACTTTAGATCCTTGGAACGTATTTGTTACCTGTCCAGTCTGCGTGACCAAAAATGCAATGGTCGAGCCGACAAATGCCATACAGAGGAGAGCTGTCAAACAAACCAACAGCTTCCTCGCTTTTTGACTTCTGATCCGCCGAAGGCGGCGGGCAGAAATGCAATGCTTTTCTGAGTTATTGTTGTGATACATATACATTCCTCCCCTTTAATTATTCTTGTGATGATGCATTAGCGTTGTAAATGTTTACTTTGTAGGAATCACCGTCGAGCCAGTACTTGTTGCTTCTGGTGTTGGTGAAGGTGATTGTATTTCCGGTAGCCCCGAGGGTGACGGATGCATCGTTTGTGTTTCCTTCTGCATCAGTATCACCGTCGGTCGCAAATGCCCACGACGCAAAGTCATATCGCCAAGACCAGTCTGTCTCTTCGGTGACGGTGTAGGTGTTGCCTACGGTAAGGCCAGTAATGGTGATCTCGTCGTCGCCGTGGATGGTTACAGTGAGGTCAACACCATTGCCTTCGATTCTGAAGATGAACGTTTGGTT
>JAFSBP010000086.1 GCA_017437205.1 Lachnospiraceae bacterium | reverse complement strand
TTCCGCACCGGATTGGGAAAATTTTGAAGATACTCCTGCATTTCCTTTCTCTTCTCCTCGGAAAGCTGAATGTAAACCGCTTTCAATTCCTCACGCACTTTCAGTGGCTCACCATTAAAGGTCAGTTCCTGATCGGCTGCCTCCATCTGCTGCCTGCGCTGTTCCTCAGCCGCCTGTTCCTGCCTAAGCCGCTCTTCCCACTCCTCCTGTGTAACGAAATACGCATCAAAACAAGCGGAAAAGATTTCCTTTTCCTTCTCACTCTTCGCTAAGATCGCCTGGAGCGCAAGCTTCAACGTCTCCCTGTCACCAACACCCAGCTCATCTATAACAACAAAAGCGTCCCGGCTCTCTTTTATCCCGACAGCCAGGCCGTTTTGTCTCAGCATCCCCATAAAGCGGGTAAGATTTTCAGTGTATATGCTCGAATAATTCATCATCCTTCAGCACCGCATCCATATCCTGATTGTTCTTCAGCAGAAATCCCATCGTATCCGCAAGACCTTTACGGTCCAGCTTCTTTACTCCCAGCGCCATTAATGCTGCCGCCCAGTCGATGGACTCCGCAATGGAAGGCTTTCTGGTCAGCTGCTCGTTCTCCCGGATATGGCGGACAGCCTCCGCAACCTGGCGGGCAAGACTATTCTCAATCTCCGGCAGGCGGCTTTCAATGATCTCCACTTCCTTCTTCACCGAAGGATAATCAATATAAAGGTATGCACAGCGTCTTCTCAGAGCTGCCGACAGCGGGCGCACATGGTTGCTGGTCAGCACCACAAACGGCTGAGACTGCGCTTTCACCGTGCCCAGCTCCGGGATCGTCACCTGTAGCTCAGACAACAGTTCCAGCAAAAATGCCTCGAACTCCTCGTCGGACTTATCGATCTCATCGATCAACAGAACCACCGGTTCCTCACTCCGGATTGATTTTAAGAGTGGACGCTCCAGAAGATAATTTTCGCTGAATAGTTCAGCGGTCAACTCCTCACCGGACTTTGCCGCGTAGCTCTCACCCGTCTGCTTTTCCCTGCTCTGGGTGTTCATATTTACCTGGATTGCCAAGAGCTGCTTCTGATAGTTCCACTCGTACAGTGCCTTGCTCTCGTCCAATCCCTCATAGCACTGAAGGCGCACCAGATCGCGACCAAGTGCAGCCGCCATCGCTTTCGCCACCTCAGTTTTTCCAACTCCTGCCTCACCCTCAATAAGCAGAGGGCGTCCCAACTTCAGTGACACGAACAGCGTCACCAAAAGTTCCTCGTCCACAATATAATTCTGCTCCGTCAGCCGTGCACGAAGCTCATCCAAGGTAAGTGTTTCCCCTGACCGGACATTCATCACTCCATGATTCATATTTCTCTCCATTCCTTTATCTATACTTCTCATACGAAGCGATTTAATCCTTCGTCGTACTCGTAATCCAATGCCGCCAGTGTTTTCTTTAACTCCCCGGCCTCGATATCGTAGTATTCACAGCAGGCCTCCAGCGTCGCAAACTTATCGCGAAGCTGGGTGTTGATAAAGCTCAGCAACATATAAGGGTCTTTGGGCAGATTCGTATTCATAGGTACATACCTCTCTTTTACCGGACTTCCCGGGGCAATGCCTCCGGGAAGTCTATCCTTTGCACTCTACAGTTTTTCTGTCCGCGCCGTCAGTTCACCGTCTGTCACATCGATCACGATAGTGTCCCCGGCGTGTACCTGATCCGCCAGAATCAACCGTGCTGCCAGTGTCTCCACATGTTTCTGAAGGAATCTCTTCAGTGGTCTTGCTCCGTACACCGGATCATATCCACTGTCAACCACGAATCGTTTCGCCGAATCAGTCAAGGAAATAGAAAGCTCTCTCTCCTCCAAGCGCCGGTTCACATCCATGAGCATCAGGTCTACGATACCACCGATATTTTCTTTTGTCAACGGCTTAAACAGGATCGTCTCATCCAATCGGTTTAAGAACTCCGGACGGAAGTGCGCCCGCAATTCCTCCATCACCATGCGCTCTGCCGTAGGTTTAATCTCTCCGTTTTCGTCGATTCCGTCCAACAGATAGCCTGATCCGATGTTGGAGGTCATAATCAGGATCGTATTTTTGAAGTCCACCGTCCGTCCCTGAGAGTCGGTGATCCGTCCGTCGTCCAACACCTGCAAGAGCACATTGAACACATCCGGATG
>JAFSBP010000085.1 GCA_017437205.1 Lachnospiraceae bacterium | reverse complement strand
GATGACACAAGGTGGAGAAGGCAGAGATGAAAAACAGAATGGAACGGTTGCCGGAGCTGTTGATTCCGGCCAGTTGTCTGGAAGTGTTGAAAATTGCAGTACTCTACGGAGCGGATGCAGTGTATATCGGCGGCGAAGCGTTCGGGCTTCGCGCAAAAGCGAAAAATTTCACCCTCAGTGAGATGCGCGATGGAGTTGAATTTGCCCATGCTCATGGGGTTAAGGTCTATGTGACGGCGAATATTCTGGCACATAATGATGACCTTGCAGGAGTGAGAACTTATTTTGAGGAACTGAAAACAGTGGTAAAACCTGATGCCCTGATTATCTCAGATCCGGCAGTATTTACCATTGCGAAGGAAGTGGTGCCGGAGATGGAACTCCACATCAGCACGCAGGCGAATAATACGAATTACGGAACGTTTTTGTTTTGGCATGCCCTCGGCGCAAAGCGAGTAGTGACGGCCAGAGAGTTGTCTCTTTTTGAAATTGCAGAAATCCGCGAACAGATTCCGGATAATATGGAAATTGAGTCCTTTGTTCATGGTGCTATGTGTATTTCTTATTCGGGCAGATGCTTACTTAGCAGTTTTATGGCGGGTAGAGATGCAAATCGCGGGGCCTGTACGCATCCGTGTCGTTGGAAGTATTCGGTGGTTGAGGAGTCCAGACCCGGTGAATATATGCCGGTCTACGAGAATGAACGGGGTACCTACATTTTTAATTCAAAGGATCTTTGCATGATTGAGCACCTTCCGGATTTGATTGGTGCGGGAATCGACAGTTTAAAGGTGGAGGGACGCATGAAGACGGCGCTCTATGTGGCGACCGTGGCGAGAACTTATCGGAAAGCTCTGGATGATTACGCGATTTCCCCCGAAACCTATGAGAAGAATATGGAGTGGTATAAGGCGGAGATTGGCAAGTGCACGACGAGAAAATTCACTACAGGCTTTTTCTACGGAAAGCCCGACTCAGACACGCAGATATATGATAATAATACTTATACACAGGAATATATTTATCTGGGAATCGCAGGAAGGCAGAGCGATGACGGAAGTATAGCACTGGAACAGAGAAATAAATTTTCGGTCGGTGAGACGATTGAGATTATGAAGCCCGACGGTCGGAATATTTTGACGGAAGTGTTGGAAATCCGTGATGAGGAAGGAAATGGGCAGGAGAGTGCGCCTCATCCCAAACAGAAACTCCTCGTGAAGTTCAGTGTCACGCCCGAAGAGTATGATATCTTGCGCCGCCAGGCGTGACAATAGGAGGGTCTCATGATTGAATTATGTTTGATGGCAGGATGTGGAATTTATGCCGCGTTGCTGTTTCTGGTTGCCGGGACAAGAGCCCCTTTTTGGTGGTTTTGGCTGGTTTTGGCGCTTGCATCAGGAGGACTATATGTGTTCAATCAGCTTCGGGAGAGGGAGATTATCCGGATAAAGCTTCCGCTTTGGTTGAGGGTTGGATTTTGGACGACGGTGTGGCTCGTTATCGGTTTGGTAGTGTTGATTGAGACGACAGTAGTTGTGCATATGTTTGCGAAGGAGGAACCGGAAAATTTAGATTATCTCATTGTACTCGGAACATACGTGGACGGTGATGAGCCTTCGGTATCCCTTAAACAGCGTTTGGATAAGGCGATAGAGTACATAGAGATAAATGAGGACATCATCGTAATTGTATCGGGGGGGAAAGGGTCGGAAAATCAATCTTCTGAAGCGTATGTAATGGCGACGTACCTGATGGATCAGGGGGTGGCGGCCAGTCACATTCTTATGGAAGATAAGGCTACCAGTACCAGAGAGAATTTAGTGTTCTCCTACAAGATGATCCCGGATGATGCGGCGGTGGGAGTAGTGACAAACAGTTTTCATGTTTACCGCGCGATGGCGCTTGCAGACAAGCTTGGGTTGGACACAGCGACTGGAATAGCGGCACCGTCGGAGAAGATATTGTTGCCCACGAATATGGTGCGGGAATTTTTTGTTATCATCAAAGAAAAAATTATGGGATATATTTGAAAGGCCTGTATAGGCCTTTCTTTTTTTACCAATACTTTAACAAAAGCTCCGAACGCGGGAGTGCAGTTGCACGAAGCAATCGGCTTTTCTACGTGGAAAGGAGATGTGATCAGTTATGCCGAAAAAGCCAAATATTCCTGATATAAACCGTTTGACAGCGGAGGAAAAACTAAAACTAGAGATTGCTGAGGAGATCGGTGTCTACGACAAGGTGATGACTTCAGGTTGGAGATCATTGTCAGCCAAGGAGTCCGGTCGTATCGGCGGACTTTTGGCGAGGAGAAAGAAGACAGAGCAGATAGAAAAAACAGCAGATTAATCAAAACAAAAAGCGACTATCCGACGTAAAATCGGGCAGCCGCTTTTATAACGCAATCAATTTTTTAGTTTACCGGGTAAACACCGAATTCATACCCTTGCGCTCTGACTGCGTCAATCCAGTCACCGAGAATCTGGGTGTTGGTAGACGAAACTGCGTGAAGCAGATAAATAGCGCCGGGATGCAGCTCATCCACACACATCTTTAATGCCGCTGTGGGGTCGGGCTGATTGTTTACCTCAAAATCACGGTACGCAAAACTCCAGAATACACTGCGGTAGCCGAGAGAGGTAACTACATCGAGAGATTGGTCGCTGTAGATGCCGGAAGGAAAGCGGAACAGCTTCATATCATAGCCAAACTGGTTGAGAACCATGTTGTGCAGCTCCATGATGTCGGCTTTCTGGGCATCTACTGACAGGGACGGCATGCCCTCAGCCGGATGGGAGCAAGTATGGTTGCCGATAATATGCCCTTCGTCAATCATTCTCTGAACCAGATTAGGGTACTCGGTGACAAACTGCTTCGTGAGGAAGAATACGGACTTCACGCCTTTTGCCTTCAATGTGTCGAGGATTGCCGGAGTGTTTCCGGTCTCGTAACCCTCGTCCATGGTAAGGTAGATCACATTTTTGTTAGTGTCCTGCAAAAAGTCAGCGCGGTCACCCCACTGGCGGATATACCATGACATGCCGGAGGGGACATTTTTGTCCCCGCGGGAAGTGCGGTCATATCCGAATGGACGGATCTTATTATAATCGGCAGAAGCGGAGCCTTGGGTCGGAGTCTCAGGTGCAGCAGGTGCGGTAGTGG
>JAFSBP010000084.1 GCA_017437205.1 Lachnospiraceae bacterium | reverse complement strand
ACGAGCCCGCTTCCGCCGCCCAGTGGCATCTGCAGCGCGGCACTACTTCCATGCTGTGCTCCATGTGGCGCAACGCCGGCACTTACTCTTTTGACCAATCCTTTGAAAATGTCCGGGCTGCCATGGGAGAAAACAGCAATATCCGCGGTGTTCACATGGAAGGTCCCTATCTGGATCCCGAATATGGCAGCGAAAACGGCAACCCCTGGCCCATCGATAAGGAAGAATATACCCGCTGGCTGGCCAATGCCGGAGATCTGATCCGCCAGTGGTGCTTCGATCCCATGCTGCCGGGAGCAGAGGACTTCGCGGCAGCCGTACAGGACGCAGGCATTCCCCTGGCCGTGTGCTACTCCAAGGCCACTCCGGAAGTTCTGGAGCAATATATGAACTACGGTCTGCGAATCGGCGGTCACATTCTTTGCGGCAGCGGCAATCCCAAGCCCTTGTTTGGCGGCACCAAAGAGCCCGGTTCCGACCAGTTTGTTCTGTGTGATGACCGCATGATCGCAGAGGTCATCGCCGATTCTCTGGGCGGGCACGTCCGCCCTTATTACTTAAAGTTCATCTACAAGTGTAAAGGACCCGACCGGATCGCTCTGGTCAGCGACTGTTGTGCCGGTGGAGAAACCATGGGGTCTGACGTCAACATTCTTGACGGCGTACTCTACGGCAGCCAGCTATCCCTCTCTGTTGCCATTCGCAACATGCGCAAGCATACCAATGTAGGCATTGTTGAACTAATTAAAATGGTTACCGCCACTCCCGCCAAGGCCGTCGGTCTCTATAAAGAGCGCGGTTCCATTGCACCGGGAAAAGTAGCGGATCTGGTGGTGCTGGACAAAGATCTGCAAGTCTGCGGTGTCGTGCTGGGTGGTCAGCTGATTCGTCTGAACCTGAACTGAACCGCAAACACGTCCCACGAAACAGAGGCATAAAAACGAACCAAGAGGTGTCAAACAATCGTGTTCCACCGCATCTGATGCGATCACCGATTGTTTGACACCTCTTGTCTTTTTATATTTCAAAACTCTCTGCGAATAATTTTGCCGCCGAGGAACACACCCTTTACCTGCAGTTCCTCGTCCAATACTACCAAATCTGCCACTTTTCCCGGCGCAATAGATCCCCGGTCCCTGTAAAGGCCCACGGTCTTTGCCGGTGTCGTGGAAGCCATACGAACCAACTCGCAGACACTTGCTCCGGTGTGCTTTTTCATGTTGCGGATAGCCACAGACAATGTCAGCTGGCTGCCGTACAATTCACCGTTGACAATATTCACATCTCCCTCCTGCGGGTCACCGCCGGTACAGCAGTCACTGATCAATGCAATTCCATCGGCACCTTTGCACTTATAGGTCAATCTCAAATCATACGGCTTTACATGGACTCCCTGAGAGTCTGCAATCAGCTCGGCAATCATCCGATCTTCCACTAACACGAAATGGTCGGAACCGGGTTCTCTGGCTCCGGCATGTCTCGGCTCCGGTACGCCGCTGGCATCAAAGATATGGTCGCCAATTCGCAGTCCGTATTTCAGGTACGTCTCCAACAATTCCGGTGTGGCTCTGGAATAGCAGATCGCCAGAACAATATTTTCTTTCTGTGCCTCTTTTGCAAACAGCTCTGCCCCTTCCCGGGTCGGATCAAACGTCCATTGACGAATGATACCGCGGCCCAAATTCATCAGACGCAAATACTGTTCCCGGTCGATGAGCCATTCATCATCCTTTTCACAGCCGAAATCCGGATCCAAATAAGGGCCTTCCATGTGGATTCCCCGAATAGGGCTGTCCGGCCCCATGGCATTCATGATGTTCTCATAGGACTTTTCATAGGAGTATCGACCGGAATTCCGCCACAGGGAGCAAAGCAACGAGGTCGTACCCTCCCACAGGTGCCATTGGGCTGCTTCTGCAGGATGATCAAAAAACCAGTGTTTCGGGCTTCCGTGATTATGTTGATCCACAAAACCGGGAGCCAGATACATGCCACCCAAATCAATGCCATACCCGTCACTGCATCCCGAAATCCAGGCAATTTTTCCGTTTTCAATGCACAGAGAACCTTCCTGCACACCGTCTTCCAAAACAATTCTGGCGTTTTTCAGTATCATATCGTATCTCCTTTTCAGCCATAACCACAACTGCCATACTCAAAACTCTTTTCGGATAATCTTTCCTCCCAAAATGACACCTTTCACATGTAGTTCATCATCCAGTACCACAAGGTCTGCCACCTTTCCGGGATGAATGGAACCGCGTTCCCCATAAAGGCCAATGGTCTTTGCAGGTGTCGTGGATGCCATACGAATCAACTCACAGATCCCCAGCCCGAGCTGTTCTCTGGTGTTGCGAACTGCCTTTGACAAAGTCAGCTGACTTCCATAAAGCGCTCCGTCAACAATATTCACATCGCCGCCCATCGGGTCGCCGCCGGCACAGCAGTCCGTAATCAACGCAATACCGTCCGGTCCCTTACACTTATACGCCAATTTCAGATTATAGGGTCTGACATGCATTTGTAACGAATCGACGGTGAGCTCCGCAATCATTTTGTCCTCTACCAGCACAAATTCATCCGAACCCGGTTCTCTGACACCTCTACACTTCTGATCCGGTGCGCTGGTCGCATCGAAAATGTGATCGCCAATCCGCAAACCGAAATCCAAGTACTGTGCCAACAATTCCGGCGACGCTCTGGAGTAACAAACCGACAGCGGAATCCCCTGTTTCTGTACATCCTTGGCGAACTCCTCGGCACCCTCCCGGGTAGGATCAAAGGTCCACTGCTTGATCAGACCCTTTCCCAGATCCATCCACCGCCGGTATTCTTCCCGAATGATGGGATATTCATTTTTTCCGCAGACACCAAAGTCCTGATCCAAATATGGCCCTTCCATATGAACGCCTCTGATCGGACTGTCAGGGCCCATAGCCGCCCGGATGTTTTCATAGGCCTGCTCATAGGAATAATATTTCTTCACATGACGTGACAATGAACAAAGCAATGAAGTTGTACCTTCCCACAGGTGCCACCGTGCCGCTCTGGCCGGCTCATGTTCAAACCAGCATTCCGGGCAGCCGTGATTATGCTGGTCTACAAAACCGGGAGCCAGATACATGCCACCCAAATCAATGCCATCTCCGTCATTGCATCCCGAAATCCAGGCAATTTTTCCGTTTTCAATGCACAGAGAACCTTCCTGCACACCGTCTTCCAAAACAATTCTGGCGTTTTTCAGTATCATGTCACACACTCCTTTTCTCAGCCCAATCAAACCGTCTTTTCACTATAAACGCTTCTGAATCCATTATAAATCCGCCTATTTCATTTGCAAGTTTCTCACGGAATATCCCGAATTTCCCAGATATTTCCCCAAAAATTCACCACATTTCCCCACCAAAAACCCGAATGCGAAAGCGTTCGGGTTTTTACTTTTTACCTCTTACCTATTCACTCTTACCTTGAACCGCATTCGGATTTTTGGTAAAGTAATACGTAAGAAGTAATAGGTAATAAGTGTGGTGATTTTCAATTCTGTGAATTGAAAATCCATTTGGAAAAGGAGTGTGCTTGCATGGAAACCATGGTTCTTGGATTATTGGCCTTAACGTTCCTGCTTATTTCTATTTGTTGCTTGTGCCATAAAAAACCTGTTTGGGGCATGATCTGTAGTGTGGCTGCCATGGTTCTTACATGCTTGACAGGGTATTCCTGGAAAGAACTGCTGATCGGAAGTGGCAAAGATACGACACTGCTCGGACTTCATCGTTATCCGGCAGCACCCATGATTCTTGCCATACTTTTACTTGCCGCTTTGCTTCTTATGATTGTGGGTATTATTGGGGTAGCAAGACAGAACAAAAGCTGATTACCCATCAAAACCACCCGATCCTTTTGTCGTGCAAATACAACAGACAAGGTTCGGCCCCATCAGCATGAGTCTGCGGGAGTGTAAATAACATGGATATTTCTTTCAAATCGGACAACGGGAAATTTAACTACAGAGTGTGTGCCGTGATGATTTCTGACGGTAAGCTTTTGGTCATGCACGATGATCGATCGCCGTATTACTATCTTCCCGGTGGAAGAGTTGCGATGGGCGAAACAGCAGAACAGGCTGTTATTCGAGAGGTTGAAGAAGAATTGGGTATCACACCCGGGATTGTCCGTCCTCTTTGGCTCAATCAAGCGTTCTTTTCGGAAGATGTCGAGCATCTGCGCTACCATGAACTGTGCATCTACTTCTTAATGGATATAACAAATACCGATTTACTGTCAAGAGGGAACACGTTTACGACCAACGAGGGGCTCCGTACAAATACCTTTGAGTGGTTCGCGTTTGACCAATTGCAGGACGCGTATTTTTATCCATTGTTCCTGAAACAGGAGATTTACAATCTTCCCGATACATTTACCATCCGTACGGAATTTGAGTAAGCAGATTCCATTTGATTCGTGCTTTCTGATCTTTTTTCGTCTCACCCCCGCAATCCTTCGCACAAAAGTGTGGAGGATTGTTATGTTTTTCCTCTTACTTTTTCACGATTACCTTGTCTGTTCGATGGTTTTTTGGTAAAGTAATAAGTGACAACCTGTCAAAAAAACGATGAAATACATCCCCGGGACTGCGCAGCGGGAAATGTGTGCAAGGGGCTCACCGTTCGGATCAAAGGAGTGATCTTCCATGAAACGCCTGCCGGCACTCATGCTCGCCCTCGTCTTTGTATGGAATCTGGCTGCTTGCAGTCCCACGGCCGACAACCATTCTACGGAAAGCCTGCCGCCATTCGACCATGCAGCACCGGATTCGGATCCTGCGCTTTCTTTTTCCGCAACAGTTTTGGAGGTTCATGAAAACCATCTGTTGGTAGAACCGCATCCCGACAGCATCGAACGCAGATCCTGTGACCGGATCGAAATTCCCCTGGCGGGTAAAACCTCCTGGCCGATCCCGGCTGTTGGCGATACAGTCCATATCTTCTACAGTGACGGAATTCAGGAAACCTATCCGGCACGTATCGCAAACGTTCACCGTGTTGAGATCGAAGCAAGTCCGTAAGCCAATTCCACCGGAGGTGTTTGCTGTGAACAAAAAAGAACCGGTCAGCCTTGCGCTTGTAATCATAAACTGTGCCTGCGCCGTGATCTGGAACATCAATCTGTTTGTCGATCTGGCGAAGGGCTCCACAAACACACTGACGTTTGTGCTGCATATCCTATGCGCAATTCTGTGGGACATCTGCGCTGTCGCATGGGTTCTGCGCTACCGAAACTGCAAAAAAGGCAAGGAATAACCCGCATTGCCTCACGGGAGTGAACCGAATTATGAGATCGAACAAATGCATATTCTTTTTGCTCGCCCTGACTGTGCTTCTGCTCTCCGTGATCGGGGTCTGCGCCGACGGGCAGACTCCGGCGGTTCTCTCCTGGCCCGGAGCGGCAGAGCTTACGACCTTTGATACCACACAGCAATTTCTGTCC
The DNA here is from genome assembly GCA_017437205.1 of Lachnospiraceae bacterium. GTDB lineage: Bacteria > Bacillota > Clostridia > Lachnospirales > Lachnospiraceae > RGIG423. The sequence goes on along the minus strand of JAFSBP010000084.1, from coordinate 2,809 downwards.
GACTCCTCCGGTCTGGACTTTCACAACGGGCAGCTGTACGTGGTAGAGAACGACGCCGCGACTTTTTGGATTCTCGATGTGGCGGAGGACGGCACGCTTTCCTTCGCGGAAGGCTTTGAGCACGGAAAAACGGTCCTCTTCCCCGAAAGCGAGTTCGGCCCGGATGCCGAGGGCATCACCGCAGACGATGACGGCTTCCTTTATCTGTCTTCCGAACGGGACCGGATCTTTGCCCCCAAAAGTGACAGCATAATCCTGAAAGTGGATCCCAACGGAAGCGGAACGGAACTCACCGCCCTGCAGGAATGGAGGCTCACAGACACCTTGCCCACTGCCCGGTACAACATGGGCATCGAAGCCGTTGAGTGGGTTTCCAATGCCCACATGGAAGGCAGGCTTTTCGACCAGAACACCGGTGCGCCCTTTGAGGCGACCAACTATCCCGATGCCATCTCCAACGGCGTATTCTTTGTGGCATTGGAGGCCAACGGCCACGTCTACGCCTATGTGCTCAACGAAAACGGCAGCTCCGTCCAGATCTCCGATGTGGATTCCCAGCTGGGCGGCGCCATGGCTCTGGATTACGACACAGAGAAGGACCTGCTGTGGATCGCGGCCGACGATAACCACAGCAATCTGGCCGCAGTTCTCGCGTTTCGCGGCACACAGACTCCGCTGCTGGCCCATGTTTCTCCCCCGGTCAGCGTGGACCCCAAGCGCAACACAGAGGGCTTCGCCATTGCCCCGTCCCGGTATGCCAAAAACGGACAGATCCCCGTATACCGGCTTTGCGACGGCGTCCGCAGCGGCGCTCTGACAATCGGCTGTCTCGCTTCCGACTTCGATCCTTTCCGGGAGAATGCCGCAGCCGGACAGTATGATCCCGCCGCAGGAGATGTTGCGCTGACGAAGCTCCCCGCGTCCGCCGTCCAGATCCTTGCCGGGTACGACATTTCCGGTCAAATGCGCTTCTCCCGCGTGTACCGCGACCTGTCCGGCGACCTGCGTCTGCGCATACCGGAGGCTGCCGATTGCGCCGCTTTGACGCTGTATCTGCTGGACGAAACCCACACCCCTATGGCCCCTGCCGTTGCCATTTCGATTCTCCCTCAATAGCGCCGGGTCATCCAATCTGCGAGAAAAACTTTTTAAATTTTATCTTGACATTTTTCGTGGAAGATGATATAGTATCTCAGCAACCAAATATGGGGGAATTCCCGAGTGGCCAAAGGGGGCAGACTGTAAATCTGTTAGCAGTGCTTTCGGTGGTTCAAATCCACCTTCCCCCACCAAAAACCCGAATGCGAAAGCGTTCGGGTTTTTACTTTTTACCTCTTACCTATTCACTCTTACCTTGAACCGCATTCGGATTTTTGGTAAAGTAATAAGTAAGAAGTAATAGGTAATAAGTGTGGTATTTTCAATTCTGCGAATTGAAAATCTATTTGAACAGCAAGCACCCAATCCGATAAATTAGAATTTGACACAGGGGCGATGATCATGACACCATATCAATATATTACTTTGAGAGAAATGCCTGAATATATCGTTCCTGCTGCGGAATGGTTTCACAGTAAGTGGCATGTTCCCACCGAAGCCTACTTGAAATGCATGGAGGCCTATCTGCAGAAGGAAACAGAATACGGGTGGTTTCTGTGTTTGAATGACAATCAGATAATTGGCGGATTAGGTGTCATTGAAAACGATTTTCATGACAGAAAAGACCTTACTCCCAATATTTGTGCTGTTTTCACAGAAGAAAATTTCCGTTGCCGGGGTATTGCAGGAAACTTACTGAATATGGCAGTGGAAGATTTACGGTCAAAAGGAATTTCTCCTGTCTATTTGGTCACTGACCACACCGGTTTCTATGAAAGATATGGATGGGAGTTCCTATGCCTGGTGCAAGGTGATGGCGAACCTGATATGACAAGAATGTACATTCACAGATAAAGTCCAATTTATCGATCTGTTTGTCCCATCAAACCGCCCGATCTTTTTGTAATACAAACACAAAAATCCTTCACACGAAAGTGTGGAGGGTTTTTACTTTTTACCTCTTACCTATTCACTCATACCTTGAACCGCATTCGGGATTTTGGTAAAGTAATAAGTAATAGTGAATAGTGAATAAGTGGAGTATTTTTGTATATGTTACAGTTATGTGATAGAACAGACTACACAGTTCGCAAAACTTGAATTTGTCTAACAGTTACGCACCGCACCAAAGCCTCCCTTGTGTAAAGGGAGGTGGCACGGCGAAGCCGTGACGGAGGGATTGTGCGGTAGGCACTCATTCTATAGCAGGGTTTCGGCAAAATCGAATTGCGGTAACAATCCCTCAGTCAGCTTCGCTGACAGCTCCCTTTACACAAGGGAGCCTTAGGCGCTCCCGCGCCAGTGCACAACAGTTAAACCGACCTATGTTCGTAACCGCAGGTCGGTTTAACTGTTTTATGAGCACCCGCCTAAAGCGTTCGGGTTTTTACTTTTTACCTCTTACCCATTCACTATCACTTGAACCGCATTCGGGTTTTTGGCAAAGTAATAAATAGGGAGTGTGATTGTACGAACTGTCCTTACTGCAACAAAGAAATGGAGCTGGGTTATCTTAAGAGCAGCCATTTCATCCAATGGGGTAAGAATCAGACCTTAAGCTTTCTTTCCAATGATCTGACGTTGACCAAACTCAGTTCAGAATTCTTTTCTCGGATCGTTAGTCAACTTATATACAACAAAATGCGCCCCGAAGGGCGCATTTTATTTTTAGATCGGATATTAGTAGCCGACCATCTCCCAGCACTCGAAG
>JAFSBP010000083.1 GCA_017437205.1 Lachnospiraceae bacterium | reverse complement strand
GTGAATTATTCCAGCTTGACGGTGTCCGGTTTGACAACGTTTATAAATGCGCTGGTAATCGTCTCTCTGGTGCTGATCGGTATTTTGCTTGCAGTATCAGTGTTTTTGATCGGAAATACTGTGGCTGCAGCGATCGTGAGGAGAAAAGAAGAGATTCGCATCATGCGTCTGATTGGCGCGGCAAATGTGATGATCAGAGCCCCCTTCGTGATGGAGGGACTGGTGATCGGACTCCTCGGATCGGCGATTCCGCTCATCGGCGTATGGTATGCCTACGGTGAAGCGGTGGCGTATGCCCTGCAAAAATTGACGGTTTTCTTGGGTGTGATAGCTTTTTTGCCGGTGAGTGAGATTTTCCGGGTGCTGGTACCGGTGGCACTCATTCAGGGAATCGGCATTGGCTTTTTTGGCAGCCGCATAGCGGTGCGGAGATATTTACGGGTGTAACTAGAGATAGGAGAGTTTGTGTGACAAACGTAGGAAGAAAGATGGGCTGGCGCCTCAAGCTGACGGCGGTTTTGATGATCGTGGTATTGTCGGTCGGTTTGGTTGCAGCGGCATCAGAGATACAGGGAAACAAAGATAAGCTGGATGATGTCCAGACGAATATTGACCGCATTGAGGCGGAACGCAAAGAAACGGAAAAGAAGCTGGCGGAGCTAAAAGAGAAGCAAAAGGACGCAGAAGAGTATATTGCGGCGGTGGAAGCTGAAATCCGTGCGGTAATCGATGAAGTAGCCGTGATGACTGAGGAAAAATTTGCAGTGATGCAGCAGATCGAAAGGGTCACTGAAGAACTTCGTGCGGCAGAAGCAGAGGCGGAAGAACAGTATGAGAAGATGAAGCTTCGCATACGCTATATGTATGAGCGGGGCGACACAGAGTATCTGGAACTGCTTTTTTCGGCGAAGAGCTTTACGGATTTTTTGAGTAAGACGGAGTATATTTCGCAGATATCCGAGTATGATAGGACTATGCTTAACCGTTATCAGGAGACAATTGTTCAGATCGAAGATGCAAAAGAGGTTTTGCTTACACAAAAAACAGAACTGGAGGCATGGGAGGTTGAACTGAAGGCGAAGGAAAGCGCACTGGTTCTCTTGGCGGACGCGAAGGCGGATGAACTGAAAGATTTGGAGGATCTGATCGAGGACACGGATCACCTGATTGTAGATTATGATCAGGCGATGGCGGAGGAAGAAAAGGCACTTCTTGAAATCCAGAAGGAGATTGAACGCCTGGAGGAGGAAGAGCGGAAGCGTATCGAGGAAGAGAAGAAACGCCAAGAGGAAGAAGAAAAGAAACGTCAGGAAGAAGAACAGAAGAGACAGGAAGAAGAAAACAGAAATAATCAAAATAATCAGAGTGGTTCGGATAAAGAAGATGCAGAAAAACCTACCGCACCTGCGCCGGAGCCGGAGAAGCCGGATACGGGGACGAGTGATCAGGAAGTCTCTGATAAAGGAATGATCTGGCCGGTAGCCAGTTGTACCAGGATCACCTCTTTGTTTGGCTATCGAGTGGATCCGATAACCGGAGCTGTGAATGGAACCTTAAGTAATCACAAGGGCATTGATATAGCTCTGCCTTACGGCGCACTGGAGGGAGCTCCGGTGTCTGCCGCGGCCGCCGGAATGGTGGTTATATCCCGATACAGTGAATCTGCGGGAAATTGGGTGATTTTGTATCACGGAAACAGTACATACACTGTGTATATGCACTTTAGCAAGAGAAATGTTACTGAGGGGCAGTGGGTTAGCCAGGGACAGACTATCGGTCTGGTGGGAAATACCGGCTGGTCTACCGGAGCACATCTGCATTTTGAGGTTCGGGTTGGAGGCTTTATCAACTCAAGTTTCTCTGTGGATCCTCTGCAATATGTGGCGCCGTGAGAGTAATGATAATATAGAAGGAAGTGACCGAGATGGAAGAGAAGATGTTTGGTGAGAATGAGATGGAGCTGGAGAACGCAGCGCTGAAACGCCGCCTTGCCGTGTTGGAAAATTATCGCGATGAGACGGAACGAAGCCGTAAGGGAGATAAGATTTCCGGCGGTGTGATTGGTGCGCTGCTCGGTGCGTTGGTCGCCTTGCTGGTGATGATCCCGTTGGTCTTTTCGTTGAAGAGCGGAGAAGGACAGCCTTCTCAGGGGACTACGGGGGATGCGCTGACCGGAATTGCCTCTGATGTGGATTTAAAGAAACTCCAGAATATTTTTGACTATCTGGATGGCTATTTTCTGTATGATATCGACATGGATAAGGTAGAGGATGCCATGCTTCACGGTTTGATGACCGGGCTTGGTGATGATTACGCCTGCTATTATAATGAGGAGGAGTTTAAGGAACTTCTGGAGAGCAACGAAGGAAAATATTATGGTATCGGTGTCCAGGTGTCCCAAAATCTGGAGACGATGGAGATCACGGTTACCCACGTTTTTCGTACCAGCCCTGCACTTGAAGCAGGCATGAAGGAGGGCGATGTGATCGTCGGTGTTGCCGGACAGGATATCCGCCAGATGCCTGTAGATGAAGTTGTCGGTCTCATCAAAGGCGATGAGGGAAGTAAGGTAGAGATTGTCGTATACCGTGCAAGCACTAAGGAAAATATTACCCTGCAGGTGGAACGCCGCCAGGTGGAGCAGGATTTTGTCTACTGGGAAATGTTGGAAGACAATGTAGGTTATGTTCAGCTAATTCAGTTTGCCGGAAATGCGGCAGATCAGTTTGAGGCGGCACTTAAGGATTTGAATGCGCAGGGGATGAAGGGTCTGGTTTTAGATCTTCGCGGTAATCCCGGCGGACTGTTGGACAGTGTTCTGGATATTGCCGGACAGCTGCTTCCCGGAGGTGTGGTGCTGACCATCAAGAGTAATTACACCAAAGATCAGGTACACTCCGTTCCGGCCAGCGGATTCAAGACTCCGCTGGTGGTATTGGTGGACGGATACAGCGCAAGTGCATCGGAAGTGCTCAGCGGTGCGATACAAGACTATAAGGTGGGCACTTTGGTTGGAACAACCACCTATGGAAAAGGTATTGTTCAACAGATTATTCCGCTGTATGACGGTACTACCGGAATTAAGTTTACCACCTCTGACTACTATACACCGAACGGAAGAAATATTCATGGTATCGGTATTACGCCGGATGTGGTTGTAGAGTATGACCCTGAGAAGGGCGAAGACAATCAGCTTGACCGGGCACTGGAAGAGCTGAAGCAGAAAATGAAGTAAGTCGGCGCTTGTTGTTCGGAGGTGGACTATGCAGATTATTATTGTGGGATGCGGAAATGTAGGTGTGACACTGACTGAGCATTTGAGCGGTGAGGGACATGATATCACGGTCATTGATCAGAATGCAAAGAAAGTACAGCGAGTGTCCAGCCGATACGATGTGAAGGGGATTATCGGCAACGGCGCCAGTTACATGACGTTGATTGAGGCGGGAATAGAGACGGCGGATCTTTTGATTGCAGCGACAGGTATGGATGAGCAGAATCTTCTCGCCTGCCTGTTTGCGCGAAAAGCCGGCGGCTGCCAGACGATCGCACGGGTGCGCGATCCGGAGTACATAAAAGAAATTGACTTTATCAAGGAAGAGTTGGGACTCTCCATGACGATCAATCCCGAATATGCGGCAGCAACAGAGATTGCCAGGTTGTTGCGCTTTCCCTCTGCGATTGAGATTGACACCTTCGCGAAGGGGAAAATAGAATTGCTGAAGTTTAAACTGGAGGCAGGAAATCGTCTGTGCAAGACTCAATTGAAAGGGATTCATGGGCTGGTACAGTGTGATGTGCTTGTCTGTGCGGTAGAGCGCGGGGGTGACGTGGTTATCCCTGACGGTAACTTCATGTTGGAAGCAGGTGATGTTGTCTCAATCGTTGCGTCACCGTCCAATGCGGCAAAGTTCTTCCAGCGCATCGGCGTTGAGACAAACCAGGTGAAAGACGCAATTTTGGTGGGTGGTGATTCGCTGTCCTATTACCTTGCCCAGCAACTGTGTGACATGGGGATAGAAGTCACGATTTTGGAGAAAAATTTTGCCCGTTGCGAACAGCTCAGTGAACTTTTGCCCAAAGCCCGAGTGATTAACGGTGACGAGATTGACCGAGAGCTTCTCCTTGAGTTGGATGTGCGCAGTACGGAAGCGTTTGTAGCACTGACCGCTCTTGATGAGGAAAATATCATGCTGTCCCTGTTTGCGAAGCGCCATTCTAAGGCGAAGATTGTCACAAAGGTGAATAAAATCAGCTTTGATGAGATCGTGGACAACATGGAGCTTGGCAGTGTGATTTATCCGAAATATCTTACCTCTGAGTACATTGTCCGCTACGTCCGTGCAATGCAGAACTCCATCGGGAGCAATGTGGAAACGATGTATAAGATGTTTGGAGATCGCGTTGAGGCGTTGGAATTTCAGATCCGCGAGGATTCCTCGGTGGTGAATATTCCTCTTCAGGAACTGAATCTGAAACAGAATCTTTTGATTTGCAGCATCAATCATCAAGGAAAAATCATCACTCCCAGAGGTCAGGACAGAATGCAGGTAGGAGATACGGTCGTTGTCGTTACGACGAATATCGGACTTCGGGATGTAAAGGATATTTTGGGCTAGGAGATAGGTAATGAACACGCCAATGATAAGATATCTGCTTGGTCGGGTACTGCAGTTTCAGGCAGGTTTTTTGGGATTGACCGTGGCGGTTGGTCTGATTTATAGAGAAAATGAATGCTGGAGTTTTGCTGCGGCAGCACTTGTCTGCCTGCTGGTCGGAACGCTTTTTGTCCGGAAAAAACCGCAGGATATGTCATTTTATGCAAAAGAAGGATATATGGTAGTTGCGCTCAGTTGGATACTGCTCAGTATCACCGGCGCAGTTCCCTATGTGCTAAATGGAGAGATTCCTCGGTTCGAGGATGCCCTGTTTGAGGTGGTGTCCGGATTTACCACGACAGGAGCCAGCATATTGGTGAATGTGGAGGCAATGTCCCATGTCGGCTTGTTTTGGCGAAGCTTTACCCACTGGGTTGGCGGCATGGGTGTATTGGTGTTCATGCTTGCGATTATGCCGGCAACCGGAGGACCGGGAATGTTCCTAATGCAGGCGGAGAGCCCCGGCCCCTCAGTGGGAAAATTAGTGCCGAGGCTTAAGGGTACGGCGAAAATGCTCTACGGAATGTATATCAGTTTCACACTGTTGGAGCTGGCTGTTTTATTAGTGTTAGGTCTGCCGTTTTTTGATGCGATAACAACGGCGTTTGGAACTGCGGGAACCGGAGGCTTTGCTATTACCTCGGCCAGCATGGGAGGGTATTCTACAGCGATTCAAGCGACGGTTACGGTATTCATGATATTGTTTGGTGTGAATTTTAATGTCTATTTTTTGATGTGGATTCGCAAGCCGAAGGATGCATTTAGATGTGAGGAAATGCGTTGTTATTTGACCATCATTGCAGCGGCAGTTTTATTGATTACATTTAATATCATGGGAGGCTTTGAGTCTTTTTTTGAGGCGTTCCATCATGCTGCATTTCAGGTGGGTTCGGTGATCACCACGACAGGATTTGCTACGGTGGACTTTAATCAGTGGCCGGAGTTTTCTAAGACGATTTTGGTCATCATCATGTTTGTGGGCGCCTGTGCCGGAAGTACCGGAGGAGGAATCAAGGTTTCGCGAATTATGATCATGTTCAGAACCATTGGGAAGGAGCTGGATTGTATCATTCACCCGAGGACTGTGAAAAAGATACGATTCGAGGGACGCGAGGTGTAGCATGAGGTGCTTATCTCTATCAATGTTTTCTTTATAACTTAAATGATGATCTATGCGGCCTCACTGTTGATTATCAGCCTGGATAACTTTGATTTTACGACAAACTTTACCGCCGTGGCGGCGACGCTGAATAATATCGGTCCGGGTCTTAATATGGTAGGTCCTGCCGGGAATTTCAGTGAATACTCAGTGTTGTCGAAGGTTGTGTTGATTGCAGATATGCTGTTGGGTAGATTGGAGATATTCCCGCTGCTCGTTTTGATGCTACCGTCCAATTGGAAGGGATTTTTCCGCAGGAGAACTGTGTAAGATGCGATACAAAGAGATGGTCGAAGGTGTTTTTCTGGAGCGTCCCAACCGATTTGTGGCGAGAGTGCTGGTGGACGGGATGGAAGTGAGCTGCCATGTGAAAAACACCGGACGGTGCAGGGAGCTGCTGATTCCGGGGGTTCAGGTGTGGCTTCAGCGGGAAAATGCATCGAACAGAAAGACGGCGTATTCATTAATCGCGGTAAAAAAAGGTGATTTACTGGTCAATATGGACTCTCAGGCACCGAACCGGGTGGCCTATGAGTGGATTGCCCGGAAGATAAAGCCTGATTTTATCTGCCGTGAAAAACGTTACGGAAACTCGCGTTTTGATTTATATATTGAAAAAGAGGGCAAAAAATGTTATATTGAGGTAAAAGGTGTTACCTTAGAGAAGGATGGTGTAGCACTTTTTCCGGATGCTCCTACGTTGCGGGGAGTAAAGCATATCAGGGAACTGATTGCCTGTAAGCGTGAAGGGTTTGATGCGTGTGTCCTGTTTGTGATTCAGCTGAAAGGCGTGCATTTGTTTCGGCCGAATGCGGAAACTCAGCAGGAATTTCGGGAAGCCTTGGCGGAGGCAAAAGACGCCGGGGTAAAAATTGCGGCGTATGATTGTTTGGTGACGGTGGATGGATTACAGATAGATCAGCCGGTTGCAGTGGAGATTTAGCATCCTTGTGTCAGTGCAATAAAGGAGGGAAGTATGAGCGAGGAGAAGATGAAGCGTGAAAAAAAACCGATGACGGAAAAACAGAAAAAGTGGTTCAATGTGGTGACTACACTAATCATGGTCATCGCATTGGCGGTGTTTTTATACAGTGGTTATCAGTTGATTTCCACATGGAGAGATTATAAGAAAGCAGAGGAATTTTATAACGAATTACCGTTTCCTACCCCTCCCTCAATTGTTTTGGGGACGGAAGAGATGACCGAACCGATGAGCCCCTCGGAAAAGGAAACAGAAGGTGTAGCTCCGGAGACCTCTATCGGCGGAACGGAGAGCGGTGAGGCGCAACCTCCGTCGGAGGAACAGACACAGGCGCCAACTGAGGCACCGACTGAGGCACCGACCGAGGCACCTGCACCGCCGGTTGACTGGGTTGCGGTATATCACCAGATGAAGGATATGAATCCGGACTATATTGGTTGGATTTTTGTAGGGGGAACAAAGATTTATTATCCTGTGGTACAGGCGGAAGATAACGATTATTATCTGCACCGTCTGTTTGATGGGACGGAGAATTTCTCGGGTACTATTTTTGCTGATTATCGCTGTGATGATGTGTTCAAGAGTGGTCATACGATTTTGTACGGACACAATATGTACGACGGCTCGATGTTTGCAAACCTTCGCTATTATGAAGGTAAGTGGTTTTACGATATTTATCCGAAGTTTACGGTGTACACGGAAGAAGGAGAACTGACATTTGAGATATTCTCGGTGTATGTTACCGATCCGGGCAGCGATACGTATATTACCCGCTTTGGCAGCGATGAATCATATGTACAGTGGCTGAAGGAGAGACAGGAAAAATCTCACTTTGACATTGATATGGAATTGGATGCGAGCACAGTGACACTTACCTTGTCAACGTGTGTGAACAAAAATACACAGCGTCTTGTCGTACATGCCAGAAGAGTAAACTGATATCGGAATAAAAATCATTTTGGCGCTGAATCTTGCCTGCGGGTGGGATCTGGCGCCAAAGTTTTTTAAAAACAACGAAAAAGACCTGCCCGAGTGGCAGGTCTTTCCGATATTAGTAAAAAGGGAGGAAAGCTGATTACTGCTAAATCAGCCATTATGAAAAAACCAGAAGTCCTTGTTGGCGTTAAACTCTTGTTTCTTGTTTATGGCTTTAGTATAAAAAGTAAAGATGAAGAAATCATGTTGGTGATGTAAAAGAATTTTTACGTTTTTATGAACAAAATATGAACGGACAAAAAGCTGCGAAATTCAGAGGAATGACTGGACAGAAAGTGGAAAATCTGATAGAATCAGAACATCTTTGATATTCAAAAGGAGAATGGTTATGGCAGAAGTAAAACATCCCGTAGTTACCATCGAAATGAAAGATGGAAAGGTGATCAAGGCTGAACTGTACCCTGAGGTTGCACCTAATACGGTAAACAATTTTGTGAGTCTGGTAAAAAAAGGTTTTTATGACGGATTGATTTTTCACCGTGTTATCCGCGGTTTTATGATTCAGGGCGGCTGCCCGCTCGGACAGGGAACTGGCGGCCCCGGATATCAGATCAAGGGCGAGTTTAGAATGAATGGTGTGAACAACCAGCTTAAGCACACACCCGGTGTCCTTTCCATGGCACGTGCATATCATCCCGATTCGGCAGGTTCTCAGTTCTTTATCATGCACGAGACCTCTCCTCATCTGGACGGACAGTACGCGGCGTTTGGTAAGGTAATTGAGGGGATGGAGGTTGTGAATGCGATTGCGGTTGCGCCTACCGGATATAATGATCGCCCTAGAACGCCTCAAGTAATTGAAAAGATGACTGTGGAGACCTTTGGAGTGGATTATCCCGAACCTGAAAAGTGCTGAGTGGTTCCTGCGCAAATGCGGCATGTATCTCTTATAGGGGGAACATGCCGTTTTTTTGTGGACAAGCATTCGGATGATACTTTTTCTTGCGGATAAATGGCCTGAAAAACTTCGATTGACAAGCAGATTACGCTGTGCTATAGCTATAAGGCTGTGAAAAAAGATGGTCCTCTGTTACGATAGGTATATATGATGGAAAAGGGAAAGGGAAGCATCGTGTTCGTGAATTCCAACACGGCATATCGTTGTATTCCGGACCGCATTGCATACAATGCTTCTAAGAGCGGTGCCCTTGGCCTGATGCGAGCTCTTGCATTTGACCTTGGAAAATACAACATTCGTGTAAATGCAGTGCTTCCCGGTATGATTAAGACAGACCGCTGGGAGTCTAATTACAATAATTGCCGTGAAGCGTTATCTAACTACACACCGCTTGGCGATATTGCCGCTTTTGAGGATATTGCAAATGCAGTATATTATTTTGGCGGTGACGAGTCCAGAAATACAACAGGAGCGGAGCTTGCGGTGGATGGCGGTAATATGATTCAGCTTTATCCGATTGTGCAGGAAAAGTAAAATAAACAAGGGACCTCTCGAACCGAGGTCCAGTTTATTTGAAATCAACCATGGGATAATTACTCTATATAAGCGAGGGGAATCCGGATGTTAAATGTTGTATCGGCATGTTCCTGCTCCATACAGGCACAGAGTAGGAACACGCACTTACCATTTTCTATATAGAGTTGTGGTCGTTCCAGATAGTGGACAGGAACGATTTCATGTCCGTAATTTAATTGCGGTGTAAATGCAAGCGGATTTTCAGAACAATTCCAGTCTATTCCATTCTCAGACACAAACGTTGCTACGGCGCGCTGATCGGTTTTCGTAAAATATCCATTAAAATCCTTTACAAGGGCAAAGAATTTTCCGTCTTCTGACCATATATATGGATCCTCTACGGAACGGCGGTCTTGTGGATTTTCCATAATTGGGTTTCCATATTTTATGAATGGGCCGCATGGGTGCTTGGCTTGTGCCACTGCGCATAATACTTTGCCGCCCTTAGGAAGGGTTCCATATTTAGATACTGCTTTATATACCATAAGAATATGGTCGTCCTTTGTGACTACTGCTGTGGGATTGGAAACCATTAGAGAGTCAATTCCCTCCGGTGAAATATCGATCACGGGTTGTGATGGTACTATCCATTCGCCTTCCGGATCTTCACAATATGCGACGCCGATTCTTTGATTATTTCTGTGCTGCCACCAATCACCGGTACCTCTATTTATCATGTAATATAAATAAAATTTTCCATGCCATGTAATAACCGTAGGATTGTGCATACATATTTTCTCATTTGTTTTAGGGTCTGTATAGTGAAACAGCACCTTTACGTGTTCAAATTTTCCGTGCAGGGAGTCTGCTTTGGCCAGACAAAGCTGAGAATCCGTTGCCCATGCCAAAAAACCAAGCTCCTGCTTCCAGCGGGAATAAATCATATAATAGGCATCCTGATACTGAAACATGGTACCACCCCATACATAATACCCTTCT
>JAFSBP010000082.1 GCA_017437205.1 Lachnospiraceae bacterium | reverse complement strand
GTTGAAGTTTAAGTCCAGACGCCGCCGCGAAAAGCTTCAGGTGAATGATGAAGAGCTGAAGGCATTGGAGGCATTGGAGAAAAAGGAAGGAAAGTCCAAACGAAATGATGATTGAATTGCGCGAACATGAGCGCATTGATGAATTACATCGTAACGGCTATCGGATTATCCAAAATGAAGCCGCGTTCTGTTTTGGGATGGACGCGGTTTTATTGTCCGGATTTGCTGTTGCAAAAAAAGGTGAGTGGGTGATTGATTTTTGCACCGGCACGGGGATTGTTCCGATCCTGATGGAGGCAAAGACCGAGGGGCGTAAGTTTACCGGGCTGGAAATTCAGGAACCGATGGCGGAGATGGCAGGTAGAAGCGTTCTGCTCAACGATCTCTCGGAAAAGGTGGAGATCGTGAACGGAGATGTGTGCCGGGCGTCAGAGCTGTTTGGAAAGTCGGTGGCAGATGTGGTGACCTGTAACCCGCCGTACATGAACCAAAATCACGGGTTGAAAAATCCGGAGGAGCCGAAGGCGATTGCACGCCATGAAGTCTGCCTCACCTTTGACGATGTGGCGAGGGAGGCGGCAGCGGTGTTAAAGCCCGGCGGTCGTTTTTATCTGGTACATCGGCCGATGCGGCTGGTGGAACTGATCACGACCATGAAAAAATATCGCTTGGAGCCGAAACGGATGAAGTTCGTCCACCCTTACATCGGTGAGGAGGCAAACATGGTGTTGATCGAGGCGGTATACGGAGGCGGAGCCCAGATGCGGATTGAGAAACCGTTGATCGTTTACGAGGAGCCGGGAAAGTATATGCCGGAGATTTATGATATCTACGGATATTGATGCGAGGAAAGCTTATGGCAGGAAAATTGTACTTATGCGCTACACCCATCGGCAATCTGGATGATATTACTTTCCGGGTGTTGAACACATTGAAAGAAGTGGATCTGATCGCGGCGGAGGATACGCGTCACAGCATCAAGCTTCTCAATCATTTTGAAATCAAAACGCCGATGACCAGTTATCACGAATACAATAAAGTGGAAAAGGCCAAATATTTGGTAAAACTTTTGCAAGAAGGTCAGAATATTGCACTCGTCACCGACGCGGGGACGCCGGCCATCTCCGATCCCGGAGAGGAGTTGGTGCGCCAGTGCTATGAGGCGGGAGTTGAGGTGACTTCGCTGCCCGGACCGGCGGCATGCATTACAGCACTGACATTGTCCGGATTGTCCACGAGGCGGTTTTGCTTTGAGGCATTTCTGCCCACAGAGAAAAAAGAGCGGCAGCAGATACTTGAGTCGCTGGCGAACGAGACGCGGACAATCATCATGTATGAGGCGCCGCATCATCTGGTGAAGCTTTTGGAAGAACTGTCAGAGGTTCTGGGGGATCGCAGGATGACCCTGTGCCGCGAACTGACGAAGCGTTACGAGGAGGCGAAACAGACAACCGTCTGTGCGGCGCTAGAGTATTACAGCGTGAATGAGCCAAAAGGTGAGATGGTGCTGGTGATTGAGGGAAAACCTTTTTCTGAGATCAAGAAAGAGCAGGAGGCCTCCTGGCAGGAGATGAGTCTTGAGGATCACATGGCACGTTACGAGGGTCAGGGAATCGACCGAAAGGAAGCGATGAAGCTGGTGGCTAAGGATCGCGGGATAAGTAAGAGAGACGTGTATCAGGCACTGTTGAAGTGATTATATTTGTAAATGGCTGGATAGCGAGGAATAGGACGCAACAGCATAAAGACCCCCCCGGAGTCGCCTCTCCGGGGGGGTCTCTGCGTTATATGTGCGCCTTGCGGCGCACGTTTCTAAAGGGTGAAAGTCCCAAATCCGCCCTAGTAGTGGGAAGGATATAGCCAAGACCAAGGGTGTCGTGGGTGACTGCGAATCTGAAGGAAGGTG
>JAFSBP010000081.1 GCA_017437205.1 Lachnospiraceae bacterium | reverse complement strand
TTCGCATCTGACGACAAAATGGCAAAGCGGAGGTCATCCGGACGAATCGTGGACAAAATCGCCAGTGCTCCCTTCGGACCGATACCACTCACACCGATCAGCATCTTAAAAATCCGCAGATCGTCTCTCGACGCAAATCCGTACAGTGCCATCAAATTCTCTGCGATCTGCAGATAAGTATATATCTTCACTTCGCTGCCAACCGGCGGAAGTTCAGACAAAACAGAGGACGGCACCCCAATCTGATAGCCAATACCCTGGCTATCGATCACGATGCTGTCCTCGTATACTTCGCTTAAATATCCTCGAACAAATGAAATCATCTCATCATCTCCCAGATTACGTTTGTCATTAACCTATGAATTTATTTAATGTGTGTTGGTCTTTTTAGTATACAATAAGATGACTGATAATTCAACCGATTTTTCAAACAAATGTTCGTACATTTATAAACTTGTTTGTCTAATACAAAAACCGTGATTCCGACACAATGTATCAAAACCACGGTTTTATCTGCGCCTGAGTGGAATCGAACCACCGCACATGGCTCCGGAGGCCATTGCTCTATCCACTGAGCTACAGGCGCATCTCGGTGTCCAAACGGACACTTTGATATATTACACTATTTTGCCAAAGTTGGCAAGGGGTAATTTTATTTATTTACGAACCAGGAGAGACTTTCCACTCATTTCTACCGGCTGGGTAAGTCCCATCATCTCAATGAGGGTAGGTGCGATGTCCGCAAGACAGCCGCCCTCGCGTAAGGTATAAGCCTCATCGTAGTTCACCAGAATGAAGGGAACAGGGTTTGTGGTGTGAGCGGTGAAGCTGTCACCGGTCTCGTAATCAACGAGCTGCTCTGCATTTCCGTGGTCTGCACAGATGAACATCTGTCCGCCAACCTTCCGAAGTGCTTCAACTGCCTTTCCAACGCACTCATCCACTGCCTCTACTGCCTTGATCGCTGCGTCCTCAACACCGGTATGACCTACCATGTCGGGATTTGCAAAGTTGATGATGATCACGTCATACTTGTCAGCCTCGATCGCCTCCACCAGCTTATCACAAACCTCGTAAGCGCTCATCTCAGGCTTCAGATCGTAGGTTGCAACCTTCGGAGACTTCACCAGGATGCGATCCTCTCCCGCATTGGGAGCCTCAACGCCGCCGTTGAAGAAGAAGGTAACGTGTGCATACTTCTCAGTCTCTGCGATACGAGCCTGAGTCAGACCGTTCGCTGCCAAAAACTCACCAAAGGTGTTGGTGATGGAAACCTTATGGAAAGCAACCTCCTTGTTAGGAATGGTCACATCATACTCGGTAAAGCATACATAGGTGGTCTTAATACGCTCACCGCGGTCAAAACCGTCAAACTCATCTGCGCAGAACACGCGGGTGAGCTCACGGGCACGGTCAGGGCGGAAGTTATAGAAAATCACGGAATCGCCGTCCTTGATCGTCGCAACAGGCGCGCCGTTCTCCATCACTACGGTAGGAACTACAAACTCATCGTTCACCCCCTCATCGTAGGATGCCTGAATCAGTGCTACGGGATCGGATGCCTGCTTGCCCTCGCCCTTAGTCAGTGCGTTGTATGCGAGCTGTACACGATCCCAACGGTTATCTCTGTCCATCGCATAGTAACGACCGCTGACACTAGCAACCTTTCCCACGCCGATCTCTGCCATCTTTGCTACTAACTCTGCCACGAAATCTCTTCCGGATGCGGGCGGTGTGTCACGTCCGTCCAGGAAGCAGTGAACATATACCTTCTCAAGTCCCGCACGCTTAGCCAACTCAAGCAAACCGTAAATGTGGGTGTTATGGCTATGAACGCCACCGTCAGACACCAGTCCGTACAGATGAAGTGCAGAATCATTTTCCTTACAGTTCGCAATTGCCTTCGCAAACGCCTCATTCTCGAAGAACTCACCGTCGCGAATCTCTTTCGTAATTCTGGTCAGCTCCTGATAAACGATGCGTCCCGCACCCATGTTCAGATGTCCAACCTCAGAGTTACCCATCTGTCCGTCCGGCAGACCAACTGCCATACCGCTGGCATTTCCCTCAACAAAAGGACACTCAGCCATCAGCAGATCCATCACAGGGGTCTTTGCCTCAGCTACCGCATTTCCCTCAACTTTACTGTTGAGACCATAACCATCTAAAATCATTAAAACCGTAGGTTTCTTACTCATCATTTCCTCCTGAATTTCATTCGTTAGTGTTACACATCTCACGCGCCATGGCGCAAAAAAATCTATTCAAACCCTTATATTATAAGTGGTTAATTGTACACTGTCAAGAAGTGATTTTTGCCTCTTGGATTCTATTTTTGATATCTTCCATCCGGATATCAAGCTGTGCACTGGTCTCCGCCAAAATTTAAGCTCCGACGCAAGCGTCTGCGCAAGCTTCTCATCCAAATCTTTCTTATACCTTATCCGATGTTCCAGACTCGCCCAAAAGTCCATCGCAATCGTTCTGAACTGTACTTCCACTTTCATCATCCGCTTTTCATTATACAGAAAAATAGGTATCTCTACAATCAAGTGAAGGCTTCGATATCCGTTCATCTTCGGATGTTCAATATAATCTTTTTTCTCAATCAGTTTTATATCGTCCTGTGACAGCAGACAATCGACCAGAAGATAGATATCGTCAATAAACGGGCAGATCACCCTGACACCGGCAATATCATAGATTGAATTCTCCACCGCTACAACATCCAAAGGTATTCCTCGACGCTGTAATTTTTCCAGTATACTCTCCGGGGACTTTAATCTTGTCTTGATCGTTTCTATGGGATTGTACTCCCGGCTTAAGGAAAACTGACTGTTTAAAACCTTAAATTTCGTCTCAATTTCCATCATCGCGCAGCTGTAATAGGTCATCAGCCGTCATCGCTTTTTCTTCACCATATGATGGTTTATCCTCCACTTAAAAATGTCACTACAATTCGTTTCCCATAACCCCTTTATCCGAGTTCAAATTATAGCAATATTCATTTTGTATGTCAATTCTTCCACCCAAAATGTAATGCAAAGTTAATAAAATTCCCGCAATCATCATGATTAATCACAATGAATACGGGAATCTTAACGTGTTTATTTTACTGCACTACAATTACTTGTTCCAGTTAACGATCTTGCCGATGTTATTCAAAAAACATTGATTTTACAGCATTTCTTAAGGGCTCACATTGAAAACGTGATAATAAAAGTGATAATAACCCTTTTACTAAACATTTTCAAAACACATGAAAAACTATATCAGTATCTCATGTCCCTCAAAATCTTCCAAAAACTGAATTAAGCTTTCTCTCTTAACATAGTACTCTTTTCCT
>JAFSBP010000080.1 GCA_017437205.1 Lachnospiraceae bacterium | reverse complement strand
GTATTACACAGTTTACCCTGAAGGAAGTAATTCGTCAGACGATTTTTTCTATTGCCGCAAATGAAAATAATAAGTTGATGACAGGTGAACTGTTTGAGGTAAACGAGAGCGAACTGAAGGTAGTTTCTCTGGATGGACACAGAATTTCTATTCGCAAAATTCAGTTGAAGGATAACTATGGACATAAAAAGGTGGTTGTTCCCGGAAAGACACTGAATGAGATCAGTCGTATTTTAAGCGGGGATAAGGATAAGGAAGTTCTGATTTTCTTCGGTAGCAATCATATTATGTTTGAGTTTGATGATACGGTAGTTGTTTCCAGACTCATTGAGGGAGAGTATTTTAAGATTAATCAGATGCTTTCCAGTGACTATGATACAAAAGTTGTTTTGAATAAAAAGGAACTTTTGGATTGTATCGAGCGTTCCGTACTGTTGATTCGTGAGAGCGACAAAAAACCGATCATCATTAAGATAAATGATGAGGAGATGGAGCTTGGAATTACCTCTGCCATCGGTTCCATGAAGGAAAATATAACGGTGACGAAGAACGGTAAGGATATCATGATCGGTTTTAACCCTCGTTTCCTGATTGATGCACTTCGTGTGATTGATGATGAGGAAGTCAGCCTTTACATGATTAATTCTAAGGCGCCTTGCTTTATCCGCGATGATGAGCAGAATTATATCTATCTGATCCTGCCTGTAAATATTGATTCAGCAAGAGGTTAATTATGAATTCGATTAAGATTAAAGATGAGTTTATAAAGCTTGGTCAAGCGATGAAGCTGGCAAATATGGTTTCCTCCGGTGTGGATGCAAAATTTGTCATTGCCGACGGACTGGTTTCAGTAAACGGTGAGGTGGATGTTCGCCGTGGCCGCAAGCTTTATCCGGGAGATACATTTACTTATAACGGAAAGACTATCACAGTAGAAAAATAGGTTTTATATGGAAATAAAATCGTTAGAGCTGCAAAACTTTCGTAATTATCCGGAATTGAAAATAGAGTTTGACGAAAAGACAAATATCATTTACGGTGATAATGCTCAGGGAAAGACGAATATACTGGAGTCAGTTTACCTTTGTGCTACTTCGCGCTCACATAAAGGGGCGAAGGATAGGGAGATGATACGGTTTGGTGAGGAAGAAGCTCATATAAAAATGATTATCTGCAAAAACGGGCTGGATCATCGGATTGATATGCATATCCGTAAGAGTAAGTCAAAGGGCATAGCTATCGACGGAATCCCGATCCGCAAAGCCAGTGAATTGTTTGGATTGATTCATGTGATCATCTTCTCGCCGGAAGATTTATCTATGGTGAAGAATGGACCGGCAGAAAGAAGAAGATTTATGGATCTGGAGCTTTGTCAGTTGGATCGACTGTATACCAGTCAATTGTCTGCCTACAACAAAGTGCTTGCAGATCGCAATCGAATTCTCAAGGATATTTGGGTGAAGCCGGAATACGAAGAAATTTTACCTCTTTATGATATAAAATTGGTAAACTATGGCAAATATATTATTGAAGCCAGAAAGAAATTTTTGATGGATCTCAATGATATTGTAAAGGATATCCATGCTTCCCTGACCGGAGGGAAGGAGGAGTTGGTTCTTTCCTACGAACCGAATGTGAGCTCAGAGCGGTTTGATGAAGAGCTTTTGAGAGGAGCGGAGAGGGACCGCCACCAGAAATTGACGCTCACCGGACCTCACCGGGATGATATATGTTTTCTTTCAAACGGGATAGACCTGAGAAAGTACGGTTCGCAGGGACAGCAAAGAAGTGCAGCGCTTTCTCTTAAATTGGCAGAAATAGAACTTGTAAAATCGCAGTCGAAGGAATATCCGGTATTGTTACTTGATGATGTATTATCTGAGCTTGACAGCAGTCGTCAGGAAAATCTGCTGGGCCGGATTAATCATATACAGACCCTGTTGACCTGTACGGGGCTGGATGAGTTTGTAAAGAATCGTTTTTCAATCAATAAAATTTTTCATGTAATGGACAATAAAGCAGGAGGGTACCAATGAGTTCAGATTACAGTGCAGAACAAATACAAATTCTGGAAGGACTGGAAGCAGTCCGCAAAAGACCGGGTATGTATATTGGAACAACATCCAGCCGCGGACTTCACCATTTGGTCTACGAGATCGTAGACAACTCTGTAGACGAGTCTTTGGCCGGGTTCTGTACCACAATTCAGGTTGAAATCAATGAGGACAATTCTATCACCGTTATCGATGACGGTCGAGGAATGCCGGTTGATATTCATCCGAAGGCAGGAGTTCCAGCCGTGGAGGTTATTTTTACCGTGCTTCATGCGGGCGGAAAGTTCGGCGGCGGCGCATATAAGGTTTCCGGTGGTCTTCACGGTGTAGGTGCGTCCGTAGTAAACGCATTGTCTGAGTGGCTGGAGGTAAAGATTTACCAGGGTGGAAAAATTTATCATCAGCGATATGAGAGAGGTCATGTTGTAAAAAGTTTAGAGGTAATTGGAACCTGTAAAAAGTCTGAGCATGGTTCCACCGTAACCTTTAAGCCGGATCCGATTATTTTTACTGAGACCACAGAATATGATTTCGAAGTGTTGAAGACCAGACTTCGCGAGACGGCTTTCCTGACGAAGAATTTGAAGATTGTGCTTCGCGATAAGCGCGGAGAGCAGGTGGAGGAGAGAACATTCCACTACGAGGGTGGTATAAAAGAGTTTGTTACTTACTTGAATAAGAGTAAGACAGCTCTTTATGAAGATATCATTTACTGTGAGGGTACCGTGAATGGTATCTATGTTGAGGTTGCACTGCAGCACAATGATTCCTTCAATGAGAGTACTTACAGCTATGTAAATAATATTGTTACGCCGGAGGGTGGTATGCACTTGACCGGTTTTCGAAACGCGCTCACAAAGACGTTCAACGATTATGCGAGAAAGAATAAGCTGTTGAAAGACAGCGAACAGAACCTTTCCGGTGATGATATCCGTGAAGGTATGACAGCAATCGTCAGCATCAAGATCGGAGAGCCTCAGTTTGAGGGTCAGACAAAGCAGAAGTTGGGTAACAGTGAG
>JAFSBP010000079.1 GCA_017437205.1 Lachnospiraceae bacterium | reverse complement strand
GGTCGTAATCTCTTCGGTGGGCTGTGCCTCCGTAGTTCCCTCGGCGCTCGTCTCCTCCGGCATCGTCGTAATCTCCGCTGTCATCACCTCACCGCTGTCTATTGTCGAAGCAGTCTCCTCCGGTCCGTTAGAACCGGAGAAGAATTCGGTAAGCAACCAACCAAGGATCACGATATTCAAGAGAATCACCACACCTAAACCGATGGCAAAGGTTAGCTTTTGATTTTGTTTCATAATGTCCTCCGAACCTTGATTTCCTTTATGGCCAAACTTGTTCACCTATGTAACCACACACACTACACTCTCCGTAATATTCAAATGTGTGTAAATCCGATACTGAATACGAACACACAGTGCAACTAATGTAATGACCATTTTCATCATAAGTGTAGTTACCTAAATGATGTGATTCCGCTTGAGATTTCCAAACATATTCACACTGCGAACATGTTTTTGCATGTTGCCATCCCGCAATCGATACCCATCCGCCATTTTGATTACATGCACCTTTATGAAAGAAACTTCTACTTGTATATCCCCCATTCTGTAAATCAATTAGTGTCCATTGATTTTCCATCGTTTTCCCTCCGGTTTCTATTCCAGTCTCTTCATCTATGTGGGAAAACGCTTCATACGTCTTAAATATATTACCATTTCTCTCAACAAACAGCATCGTATGACCACTTCTAACAATAAAATCCATTGTTTTAATCTCATCCCAAGCAACAGAATCTCCTAGAAGCAACAAATCATTCGTTCCATATTTGGTCCCTGACATATTATACGCAGAAGTAACAAATCCCGAGCAGTCAATACCTATCGTATACGGAACATGTCCCTGCAGTTGTCCGTTATACTTATCTTGAATATTTCCAGCAGTACGGTTGGTCAGTCCAACAACGTTCGCAAAACTACTATAACTACCGACGTCATTCAGACCATTGTATCCCCCCCAGCAGTACGGAATCCCCATGAACCTACTTCCTACCGTTGCGTCCATGATACATTTGGGAATCGTAATCTTATCTGCATTTGTCGATGATTCAACTTTATGATTTGCCAGAACAGTCCACCGATAATAAATCATCTCTTCTGCCCGATCTTGCGCCTCTTTTCGCGAAGACGTATGGGTCTGGTTACGTATATCACAGACGCTTACATCTCCATTGTCCTCCATCGCCTGCACTTCTGCCCGTCTCGCCTCGGCCTGCTTTTCCAACTGCCCCATATACGATATATCCGCCGTTCCAAGGCTCACCTCACTAATGACAATACTGTTCTCCAAACACTCCATCAAGTATATCTTTCCATCTGATGAGAAATACAGCGGATCAGATGCAGGGGCTTTCCAATCCGAAAAATCAATGATAGCAAAGGTTTCATTCCCATTACTGTCTACTCTACGAACAGACAACTCGGTGAATACCATATCCACATTTGGCACGTACTTGTGCTGCTCATAGAACAAAGCATCTCCACACTCCCCCAAAATTTCAACTATCCTGTCCTCAGACTGAACATACCATTCTCTCTGTGTGACAGAACTGATAACCTGTAACAAATTCTCGCTGAAATCGCTCTGCTGCAAGATAATCAATTCCTCATCAAGCGTCATTGCCTCTGTAACCCAATCGTACCGATAACAAACTCCCGCGAACGTTTTCCATACCACATAAGTATCACCAATTTCAGTAATTTTCACCACTGACTGTTCAGCAATCTCAGTGGGATGCGAAATCGCCGCAATCTGTGTCCCTGCTGTACTATACACAATAGTCATATCAGACTGATTATTGGCAATTGCAATTTTCCCCGACTGATATTTCATTGAAGAAGCGTAAGTACATTCTCCAATACTAATATCCGAATATTCTCCGTTCTGATATACAACGATCCGATTATTCAATCCGTCAAGGATATAAATCGCTCCATCCTCAACCACAAACGAATCAGGTCCCATATATCCAAACGCTTCGGATCCGCCGTATCCTACCTGTCCCGCACCGCTTCCCGGTGTGAGCGTCAGAATTGGCACACGATTAGACTTCTCAATCGTCCCCATCTCCAGATGCATATCTCCCGACGCATGCACCATCAACAGATTCACAAACAAACACATCGCACAGATAAGACTGAGCATTTTCTTGAATTTTTTCGACATAAATTTGTCCTCCTGTCCATTGTTACGAGCACTATTCGCTCTACTGATTTAGTTTCCGTTTCACCCGCTATCTCTTCGTTCTCCAATGGACTCACCTCCCTTTTTTCTCTTCCTACTATATAATCGTAAAAAGCACGGTAAAGTGGACACAATTTTTTACTTTTTCCGGGCTTTAAAGCCCTTTTCGTTGTTTTCGCCAAAAGGCAACTATGCTTTTTGTGCACTATCACCTTCGTTTTAAAGTTCTATCCCCTCTGCACTCAGTTCTTCCCGAAGCGCTTCCTTCGCCCTCCAGATCAGCTTCATCACTGCCCCGCGGCTTTTCCCCAGTATGTGTGAGATTTCTTCTGTGGTATAACCCATCACATATTTCCACACAATCACGTTGCGGTAGGACGCTGTGAGACGCTTAAGTGCCTTAACCACACCCAATTCCTCTTCGTCATAAACCGGCTGCGTGATGGTCTCCTCGTTGTAAGGTACGATTACAATTTTATTTTTTCGGATGATATCATGCGCCTTTCGCTTTACGATTGCAATCACAAAGGCTTTCGTCTCCGGACTGTCGATATTGGAAATCCGCGATAACTTTTCATAAATTGCGATAAATGCCTGTGAGAGCGCATCCTCCGCAGCCGTTGTCCATCCAGTATATTCCATCTGCTTTTCCCTCAATGTCATTCCCCTGTCTGTATCTGAGATGCATATACCAAAACTTCATTTATTCGGATTTTATCATAGAATTCCGACAAAATATATAGGCAAAACTTTAACTCCATTTGCATTTCTTTAAGTTGAGGGCGATATTTCAACATTTGCACACCCTTTTCTTCCTCAAAAAGCACTTGATATTATTTCTCAAACAAAATATAATAAATACAGATTCGGTAAATATTCAATAAAGCGAGAGCAAATAAATGAATGAACGACAAAATATAGAGTGGAAAGAAATCTGGAAAGATGACTACCTTGCCTGGGTCTGCGGTTTTGCAAACGCGCAGGGTGGCAAGTTATATATCGGCAAAGCTGATAACGGAACTATTCTGGGAATCAAAAACTCAAAAAAACTTTTAGAGGAACTTCCCAGCAAAATCCGCGATACGATGGGAATTATTGTTAATGTAAATCTTCTGGAAGAAGACGGACTTGAATATATTGAAATTGATGTGCCTCCCTACCCGATTGCAATTTCCTGTAAGGGTGTTTACTATTATCGAAGCGGAAGCACAAACCAAAAACTGACCGGCCCTGAACTGGAAAACTTTATCCTGCGCCGACGCGGTGTGACATGGGACAATATGCCTATTCCTACTTTCACCGTGGATGACATTGATGATGGCGTAGTAAAACGTTTCAAAAAGTGGGCTACAAAAAAGGGCCGCATTGATCAGAGTGTGCTTGACGAACCAAAGGAAGTCCTCATGGAGAAACTGCATTTGACTCACGGTGGCTATCTTACCAATGCTGCCATGCTGCTTTTCAGCGAAGACCCAGAAAAGTGGCAGCTCGGGGCATACACCAAAGTCGGATTCTTTGAAACCGATGCAGACCTTCTGTATCAAGATGAGATCCACGGTTCTCTTCTGGATCAAATTGACAAGATTATTGAAGTTGTTCATCTGAAATATATGAAGGCAAAAATCACCTATGAGGGGTTGCAGCGCATTGAACGATACTTTGTTCCGGAAGACGCACTCCGTGAAGCACTCCTGAACGCATTGTGTCATAAAGACTATTCCATCGGCATCCCGATTCAGATTAGTGTCTACGAAGACAAGCTTTATATTGCTAACTGTGGTACTCTGCCAGAGAATTGGACGATTGAAAATCTGATGAGCAAACATGCTTCCAGACCGTTTAATCCGAACATTGCACACGCCTTCTATCTTGCCGGTTTTATTGAGAGCTGGGGACGAGGCATTGAAAAAATCTGTAGTGCCTGTTCTTCAGATGGTGTTCCTCTGCCTGAATTCACAATTCATCCCGGTGATATTATGATCAAATTCACAGCACCGGAAGACCGAATTGTTCACTCAACTTTGCAAAAGGTGACTGAAAAGGTGACTGAAAAGGTGACTGAAAAGGTGACTGAAAAGGTGACTGAAAAAGAACTTTCTCTCCTTAAAGTAATCTTGGAAGACCCTGGCTACACCATGGATGAAATGGCCACCCAGCTTTCTGTAAGTAGAAAAACCATCAGCATTTGGCTCAATAGTCTAAAAAGCAAAGGCATCGTTCGCAGAGTCGGCAGTACGAAAACCGGCCACTGGGAAGTTGATACTCAAACACTTGCACACTAAAACCCACATAGTAAATCACTCGTTTGCGCTTCTATCCCTTAAAAGTCAAACGAGTGATTTTCAATTAATCATCCACTATATCAGTCCTCATCCCCTTATAGACATTAGCGTCCGCTTCTGCAGCCCCCAAAAAACAGGCCGAAGCATTTCGACCCCGACCCGTTTTTTGCAAATCATACTCATTTTGCCGCAAATTTCTTTATGTACTCATCAAAATCAACCACCTGACCGGTGAGTCTGGACTCCTCGGCTGCAAAGGTGATCATGTGATTATAGCAGGAAGTGCGGATGTCCGGAACGCTCTTTCCGGTGTAGGTTCCGTTAAAGTAATCGTACATCGTCCGAACGATGCCCGCATCACCGCCGCCGTGGCCGGCCATGATACCGTCCGCCGCGATCAGCTCGATGACTTCCGTCTCTCTGGTGGTGAAGTTGAAGTAGCTGATGGGTGTAACGCCGTCGATTGCCGCTCTGATCTCACCC